>NZ_SADP02001236.1:0-287 GCF_004010375.2 Mesorhizobium sp. M2E.F.Ca.ET.209.01.1.1
CATCCCTTCTGTGCGCAGGTTCTGCGACGAGTCGGCCGTTCGTTTGATCGAAACGGCGCTCGGATAACCTCGCTTCCGAGGCCGTTTCACACATCTGTGATATTTCGTTTGACATTCGTTCTTAGTTCGAAATAATTCAATCACGGTTTCGCGAAACACAAAAATGGTGCAATGCGAAATCGTGGAGGAAACCTGTGAACGCATCCCCGATCCATGACATTTTCGTCATAGGTGGCGGCATCAACGGCTGCGGTATCGCCCGCGACGCCGTTGGCCGTGGATTTTCG
>NZ_SADP02001237.1:0-287 GCF_004010375.2 Mesorhizobium sp. M2E.F.Ca.ET.209.01.1.1
CCCTGCCTGTGCCGCACCATTTTCATGTGTCGCCTGTCGGACGGGCAGAAGCCGCAGATGTCAACAGCGTTCTGGTAAGAGAGCTCAAGGAGGGTCTCGCCTCAATCGCGGCCAGCCACGATTTTGTTGTCATCGACACGCCCGGCGCGAACACAGTCCTCAGTCGAGTGGCCCACCGCATGGCAGACACGCTGATTTCACCGATGAACGATTCGTTCCTCGATTTCGACGTGCTTGCCAGGGTCGACCCGCTCTCCCATGAGATCCTGGGATACTCACAATACGCC
>NZ_SADP02001238.1:0-287 GCF_004010375.2 Mesorhizobium sp. M2E.F.Ca.ET.209.01.1.1
ATCGCCAACAGGGAGGGTCAGACAAGCCTTAGCGGGCAGGTGGTGATTGCGGCGCATGGCTCCTGGGGGCAGGGCAGGTTGCCAACCAATCTCCAGAAGAGCAGCGCGGCATCCGATCTGTTTGGCTTCAAGGCCCATTTCAGGGGAGCGTCGCTCGCTCGAGACCTCATGCCGCTCCTGGTGTTTCCGGGCGGCTATGGTGGCATGGTGTGGGCGGATCAGGACAGGATATCGCTGTCGTGCTGCATACGCCGCGACGTGTTGACCAGGCTGCGCAAAGAGGGCGG
>NZ_SADP02001239.1:0-287 GCF_004010375.2 Mesorhizobium sp. M2E.F.Ca.ET.209.01.1.1
GCCTTGGGCCCGCAGGCCAAAGGCGACGTTGTCCTCGACCCGCATATGCGGAAACAGCGCGTAGTTCTGCACCACCATGCCAAGCCCCCGCTCATAGGGCGGAAGATCGGTGACGTCGGTGGCGCCGATGCGGATCCGTCCGCTTGCCGGCCTGACAAAACCGGCGACGGCCCTGAGTGCCGTCGTCTTGCCGGAGCCGGAAGGTCCGATCATCGCCAGGATCTCGCCCGGCGCGATGTCGAGCGTCAGCGGATGTAAGACGACATGGGCGCCATAGGCGACGCTCA
>NZ_SADP02001240.1:0-287 GCF_004010375.2 Mesorhizobium sp. M2E.F.Ca.ET.209.01.1.1
GCAGCCGGCATGCTCGGCGACGCGGTGCGTCTGGTCGGTCGAGCCGGAATCGCAGACAATGACGTCGCGCACCACGACCTAGAACGCGCCACCGACCAAGGAGGCGAGCGTGCGGGCAAGCCCCTCTTCGTCGTTGCGGGTCTCGATGAGGACGCTGATCATTCTTAGCCGAATAGCGGAAAGCCACGACTTGCGCCAGTTGCGCTTTTCGGCCGAAAAAGTTCTTGCTTTGTTCTCATCGCCAAAATAGGAATAGTTTCATGAACAGAGCGATTCGACAGCCTGCC
>NZ_SADP02001241.1:0-287 GCF_004010375.2 Mesorhizobium sp. M2E.F.Ca.ET.209.01.1.1
CGGCGGCGGCGTAGGCTGGGCGGGGCGGGGGTTGGTTGTCGACATCGGGAAAGGCCGCATCGTCCGGGAAGGCAGCAAGTTCGCCCTGCTGTCCTTCGGCACAAGGCTGCAGGATTGCCTTGCCGCCGCCGAGGAACTCGGCGCGGCCGGGCTTTCCACCACGGTTGCCGATGCCCGCTTCGCCAAGCCGCTCGACCAGGATCTGATCCGGAGGCTGGCTCGCTCGCACGAGGTTCTGGTCACCGTGGAGGAGGGCGCCATCGGCGGCTTCGCCAGCCACGTGCTGC
>NZ_SADP02000122.1:0-530 GCF_004010375.2 Mesorhizobium sp. M2E.F.Ca.ET.209.01.1.1
GCCGAGAACGATTCCCTCGTCGCGCCATTCCATGGGCGGAGCTTTTCACCTGTTGGGTGGCGAAATCAAGATTTCGGCACCCCAGGCCCGACGCGTGCTGACATTTTGGATTGGGATGAGGCCGAGCCGGCCAAATATCGGAAATCCATCGGAAAGGGATCGGGATTTTCGGCTGACCGAGGTTCATCAACGCATTGACGATGTGTTCGACGGCGCGGCTGGGTTTGCCGTGGCACGTCGACTGAGCGGTGGCCCGGGAAACCCCCACAGATCCGCCCGAGAAAGCATCCGACATGACTTCCTTCCTGAACCTGGTGTGGAAGCACCGATTGACTGCCTTTTTTTCGCTGACACTCGTCCTGACGTGGTTGGCCTTCGTCCCGTTCTACCTGTCCAATGGCGAGAGCATTCCCTGGTTCACCTTCGGACCGGCGGTTTCCGGCTTCATCGTGGCGGCACTTGCCGGAGGCTGGAGCGCAGTCAAGGCCATCCTGGCCTCGATGGTGAAATGGCGCGTCCGGCCGATCTGG
>NZ_SADP02001242.1:0-286 GCF_004010375.2 Mesorhizobium sp. M2E.F.Ca.ET.209.01.1.1
TGGAGGTCCTGACCAGTTCCTCGAAGCCGATGATCGAGGTCAGCGCCGTCGACTTGATCAGCTGCACCAGGAAGCCGACGGTCGGCGCGCGGGTGTGCTTGAGCGGCCGGTTCGCCGGGCTTCCCGCCGGGCGCGAGACCGCGAGAAAGACGTCGTCGCCGGTATAAGAGGTGCGGGTCAGGCCTTCGCGCCGTTCGTCCTCCGTCGCCCGGCGCGGGCGCCGCTCGGTCGAATAGACCCAGGCAGGTGACGAGAGCGGCCACGCCGATCAGCATGGCGAAAGCAT
>NZ_SADP02001243.1:0-286 GCF_004010375.2 Mesorhizobium sp. M2E.F.Ca.ET.209.01.1.1
CGAGACTTCAAGTCCCTGGCTGCCGAGTTTGTGTTTGCCGAGGCTCATAAGTCCTTGTCTCCCGCGAAAAATCAGCACTCGCGAAACTATAGGGCGGGTCCGGGACACGTCCAGCGGCGAGCCGGCAGCGCTTGGTCCAGGTCAAGGAAACCGCAAGACGGCGCCGTATAGTCGGCCCGTCTTGGGAAGGACACAATGCGGGCGGGTGGTTCCGACCGACCCCTCGGGAACCCGCCGGAACCACCCACACCGACGTTTGGCAATATCAGACAAAGGCCTGCAACGC
>NZ_SADP02001244.1:0-286 GCF_004010375.2 Mesorhizobium sp. M2E.F.Ca.ET.209.01.1.1
AAGAACATTTTCGGCAAGCTCTCCGTATCCAACCGCGTCCAGGCCGTGCGCGCCGCGCAGGCCGCCGCAAACCTCCGCACCCCTCCGAAAGGAGGGGCATAGATTACAGACATGGCCCCCTCTTTAGGGTCGGGCCAGGCGATTGTTAGCCTGCTAGCGTCATCTGGTTTTCAGAGGATGCCGCGGATGGCGACAGGCTACGTCTTTCACGAACAGCTGATGTGGCATGACACCGGCTCCAGCGCCGACATGATGCCGCCCGGCCGCTTCGTGGAGCCTGGCCGGC
>NZ_SADP02001245.1:0-286 GCF_004010375.2 Mesorhizobium sp. M2E.F.Ca.ET.209.01.1.1
CGCCTGGCCTTCGCCGCCGGCATCTGCTGGCTGGCGAGCTTCATCGCGATGCTCATCTTCGGCTATGGCATCTGGAGCAAGCGCGGCGAATTCCTGACCGTCTTTTTCTCGATAATCGCCCGCTTCGCGCCGTTCGATCGCCATGACGGCCGCCTGTCCCTCTGCTGGCCCGGCGCCAAATTGCTCGCCGCCGAGCCGCTGCCGTTGAGTGGCAAGGCTTTCCTTTTGCTGGCCCTGTCGTCGGTCTCTTTCGACGGGCTGTCGAAAACTTTCTTTTGGCTCGGCC
>NZ_SADP02001246.1:0-286 GCF_004010375.2 Mesorhizobium sp. M2E.F.Ca.ET.209.01.1.1
TGAAAAATCAACAAAAAGTTGAATTTCGCGCCCAGCGTGAAAACTTGTTCACCGGGTCAGCGCGTCGAGAATGCGCGCCCAGGATCGCTGCCCCTTGTGGAAGGAGGTCAGCTCGTATTTCTCGTTCGGCGAATGGATGCGGTCGTCATCCAGCCCGAAGCCGACCAGCAGCGATTCCATGCCGAGATAGGTCTGGAAGTCGCCGACCACGGGGATCGAGCCGCCGCCGCCGGTGGTGACGGCCTGCTTCTCCCATTCATCGGACAGCGCGTCCTTGGCCTTGGCC
>NZ_SADP02001247.1:0-286 GCF_004010375.2 Mesorhizobium sp. M2E.F.Ca.ET.209.01.1.1
ATCGACTGGACGTCCCTCGTGCGCGAAGCTCGCTTTTTGAAAGACAGGCATTGACGGGAGAGCCTGATTAAGCAAGCCGTCTGATGCGGCCGCTTGCCAGGCGAAACACTCCGTCGCTGCCACCCTGTTGCTCGAAGTCGGTCTGGATTTCGTCCCACGTGCCGAGATACGCACCGCACTCGGCGCAATGGATCGGCGTCGAGGGTTGGACGTTCCTGGGGATGTTCAACCGGATCGTTTCGCAGTGCGGGCATTCCAGACGGTGATCGAGATACTCCGCTTTTGC
>NZ_SADP02001248.1:0-286 GCF_004010375.2 Mesorhizobium sp. M2E.F.Ca.ET.209.01.1.1
CGGCGGCACCAGCGGGATTGCGCCGGTCGATCTCGCGCTCGAAGCCGCCGACAAGGCCGGCCTGCCGCTGATGGCGCATATCGACGAGCCGCCGCCCGGCCGCTCGGAAGTGCTGCCCAGGCTGCGGCGCGGCGACATCCTCACCCACTGCTTCCGTCCGTTTCCCAACGCCCCGGTCTTCGCCTCCGGCGCGGTGCGGCCGGACATGCGGCTGGCGCGCGAGCGCGGTGTCATCTTCGACATCGGCCACGGCATGGGTTCCTTCGATTTCGAGGTGGCGAAGGCG
>NZ_SADP02001249.1:0-286 GCF_004010375.2 Mesorhizobium sp. M2E.F.Ca.ET.209.01.1.1
GGGGAGCCCAAAACGATCGCGAATTTCAATGCG
Source organism: Mesorhizobium sp. M2E.F.Ca.ET.209.01.1.1 (assembly GCF_004010375.2). Lineage (NCBI taxonomy): Bacteria > Pseudomonadati > Pseudomonadota > Alphaproteobacteria > Hyphomicrobiales > Phyllobacteriaceae > Mesorhizobium > Mesorhizobium sp. M2E.F.Ca.ET.209.01.1.1. The sequence goes on from NZ_SADP02001249.1 coordinate 34, forward strand.
GCCGCCGCTCAGCAGCTCCGGCCTGTAGCGTTTCGGATCGAGCGTCGGTCCGACGACGTGAATGCGCGATTCCTCCGTCCGCCAGAAATCGCGGTAAAGCGCTGCCTGGTGTTCACTGAGCGCAATGATCTGCACCGCGTTGCCAGGAGCAAAGATCATCGATTCGAGCTTTTGCTGGCGCATGAAGCGCGGCGAAAGAGGCCGCCACCAACCAAGTTTCGAGGCAAAATAAGGTGGGTCGCCGGCATAGTAG
>NZ_SADP02001250.1:0-286 GCF_004010375.2 Mesorhizobium sp. M2E.F.Ca.ET.209.01.1.1
GGCGCTCCCCCTGGGGAGCGCCATCGACGGCTAGACACCGCCGCACGGCAAAGTGAGAACCGCTTGGCGGGTTCGTTCGTGTATAGTGAAACAACAACAAGGAGACCCAACATGACCGGCATTGAAAAGAACGCCGCGCGGCGGCCATTCCTTGCCAAAGGGGCGCTGGCGGCGCTGGTGCTCAGCGCGGCAGCGGCCGTCTTCTGGCAGAGCCCGGCCCGCTCGGCCGAGGACGCGGTGGTGATCCCGCCGCCGGCGATGGTCGAGAAGGCGGCGAGCGGCACCG
>NZ_SADP02001251.1:0-286 GCF_004010375.2 Mesorhizobium sp. M2E.F.Ca.ET.209.01.1.1
ATCGGTGTTCCGGTCGCGAGCCGGATCCCGGGATCTGAAGCCAAAAATCGAAGCCATCCTATCGGCCTTTCGAAATTGCTGCATTGCAACATAGACTGCCATCACCGCAGCGACTAGGCAATATCATAGTTTTGCGAATGCGGATTTTTTGAGGGCCGGTGGCTTCGGAGACGATGGGCATCACTCGTTTGCGGCACTGGTTGCCGTCATCAGGAAGCGCATCGGCGGAATTTGCTGGCGTGCAGCAATCCCGGTGCGGCGGAACAGCGCATCGAGCTTGTCGTTG
>NZ_SADP02000123.1:0-528 GCF_004010375.2 Mesorhizobium sp. M2E.F.Ca.ET.209.01.1.1
ATGTGATTCCCGAATATGCCGCTTTTATCGAGGCCTCGCCCTTCGTGGCGCTGGCGACCAGCGGACCGGACGGGCTCGACTGCTCGCCCACAGGCCAGCCAAAATGGGTTGGCCTGCCATTGATTCTGCTCGGTTTTTCCGGCGCTCTGCCTTTTCAGCCTCTGGGCACCATCCCCTCTTGGTCCGTTCCGGACACATAGGTTACGGTTTATACCGGAGACATGGGTAGCACTTTTGGCCCGAAGGGGTTGTGGAGTGGTCCGAGCCTGCATGTCTCGTCATCAAAATAGCCCAGATCATAGTCCCTGAAGCTGGCCAGCCAGATATTGTCTTCGACCTGTTTGATGCCGACGGTCTGACCGGCGAAGACGAGGCTGAGGTTGATCTTCTTGCGATTGTAGCAGATGCGGCCGCAGGTGGTGACGGTGACGGCCTTATCGTGAAACGGATAGTCGAGATCGGGCAGACCGGTATAGGGGCGCGGTGAGGGATTATAACGCTCGGCATGGACTGCCCAGCCGAGCGTTA
>NZ_SADP02001252.1:0-286 GCF_004010375.2 Mesorhizobium sp. M2E.F.Ca.ET.209.01.1.1
CGCCGCTTCGAGGCGCTGACGCCGCAGGCGAAACTGCTGGCGGCGGCGTTGGCGTGAGGACAAGCCGCCCTACCCTGCTCACACCACTTCGAGCACCTTGCCGGTGTCGTGCTGGCGCACGCAGTCGACGCGGCCGCCGTCCCAGTGGTAACTGTAGTGGCGGCCCTGGACCGGGACACCGATGACGTCGGGCCAAAAGATGCCGATACACTCCCCGTCCGGCATGCGCACGCTGTTCCACACCAGCCCGTCGCTTCCCGAGGCCCGCAGCGCCCGCCCTTCCGCC
>NZ_SADP02001253.1:0-256 GCF_004010375.2 Mesorhizobium sp. M2E.F.Ca.ET.209.01.1.1
GTTAAGACGGCGCGCGATCAACTCGCTCTCGTCGCCACGCAAAGGTCAGCGCGCGAGCACGCAAGGAGCGGTCAGACCGCCAGCATCATCGGCAACGAGATCGACTATGTTGGCGGATTTGTCGGCACCAGCATCTCTGAATGCGTGGTCAACGTCACGATGATGATCTCCGTCGTATCTTACATGATCTACATGCAGCCGGTGATTGCTCTGGTCAGCGGCGTATCACTCCTGCCGCAGATCCTGCTTGCGCTTT
>NZ_SADP02001254.1:0-286 GCF_004010375.2 Mesorhizobium sp. M2E.F.Ca.ET.209.01.1.1
CGTCGATCCTCGAGGCGATCTCGCCTTCCAGGCGCCGCTCCTCACGCTTGAGGAAAGCCAGCATCGCCTCGATGCCGGCGCCTGTCTCGGCATCGCGCGCGGCGCTTCTACGCTGCTTGTTGACGGTCGCATCGCCGACGACCTGGCAAAGCCGCCCAACCAGCGCAGTAAGCCGCTGCTGGGCAGTGCTGGGTGGTGGCGTCGGCACGATCTTCTTGACTGCGCTGTAATGGGCGATGATGGAAGCGTCGATACGGTCGGTCTTCTCCAGATAGCCCATCGCCTC
>NZ_SADP02001255.1:0-286 GCF_004010375.2 Mesorhizobium sp. M2E.F.Ca.ET.209.01.1.1
CGGCGCGCCGTGTGGTCGCTCAAGGATGCGCGTGAAGTGCTGGCACGGCTGATCGGCGCCGTCGGCGACTGGACGGCGCTCGACAGTTTCCTGGTCGAGTATCTGGCGGCGCCGGAAGAGAAGCGCACGGCGATGGCAAGCTCCTTCGCCGCGACGCTCGAAATGGTGCGCGAGGGCAAGCTGGAGGTGCGGCAGGATCAGGTGTTCGCGCCGATCTATCTGCGTAGCCGCGCGCAAGGTGCAAAGGCAGTCGAGGTGGTATCATGAGCGAACGCGCCAACGCTTC
>NZ_SADP02001256.1:0-286 GCF_004010375.2 Mesorhizobium sp. M2E.F.Ca.ET.209.01.1.1
GGTTACGTCGCGACAGACACCCAGCATCCGCTCCCAACAGTTCATTATTCCGGTACGGCATCGTCCCCCAGCGCGGTGCGCAAGATCGGCTGTGACATCAAGGGAAACATCAATGATCGCGGCGAGCGCATCTATCATGTGCCCGGTCAAGAATATTACTCGGCGACACGCATCAACCCGGCCCGGGGCGAGAGATGGTTCTGCTCCGAATGGGAAGCGTGGTGGGCTGGATGGCGAAAGGCCAAGGTGTGAAGACAATGGGTATGCTGCGGCGCACTGAAATGGG
>NZ_SADP02001257.1:0-286 GCF_004010375.2 Mesorhizobium sp. M2E.F.Ca.ET.209.01.1.1
CTCGCGATGCCCGGCATGTTGTGGTGCTCGGCCAGCCAGTAGCGCTTGTAGCCCAGGCGCTCGGCATGGCGGGCGAGGTCGAGCGAATTGGCCAGCGACTGCGAAGCGGTGCTGCCTTGGGTGATCGGCGACAGGTCGAGAACCGAAAGGGCGGTCATTGGTCAGGTCTCCACGATGCATTTTTCCTTGAGCCTCGCCTCGAAGGTGGCGCGGTTGGGAATAACGATGGCGAGCTGGTTCTCCAGTACGTCGGCGAGCTCGGCGGTCGTCGCTATCTCGCGCTGCT
>NZ_SADP02001258.1:0-286 GCF_004010375.2 Mesorhizobium sp. M2E.F.Ca.ET.209.01.1.1
TCTGGACATTGCCGCCAGCGGCCAAGCCGACCAATTCCTCCATCTCGTCGGTGTCGAAATTGCTGACGCCCCAATGGCGGATCTTGCCTTCGGCCTTCAGCGCCTCGAAGGCCTCGACGGTTTCGGACAGCGGCACGCTGCCCGGCCAATCGAGCAGATAGAGATCGATGCGGTCGGTGGCGAGCCGGTTCAGGCTGCTTTCACAGGCGCGTTTCACGCCGGCGCGCGCGGCGTTTGAGGGCAGCACCTTGGAGACCAGGAAGGTCTCGTCGCGGCGCCCGGCGAC
>NZ_SADP02001259.1:0-286 GCF_004010375.2 Mesorhizobium sp. M2E.F.Ca.ET.209.01.1.1
GGTTCCTAAGAAAAGCGAAGCCGAGGCCTCCTTGCCAACAAGAATGGGAGTGGCGGAAATGGGAAATCGCTTTACGGGTCGCATGCTTGCTCTGTCGTTGGTGGCCTGTGTGCCGCTGTTTGCCACGTCGGCGATGGCGCAAGGCAAGCTTTCCGTGATGAGCTTCGGCGGCGCGTATCAGGACGCGCAGCGCAAGGCGGTCTTCGAGACCTACGCGGCGAGCACGGGCACCAAGATCGACGAACAGGAGTATGGCGGCGAGATCGCCAAGATCAAGGCTATGATC
>NZ_SADP02001260.1:0-286 GCF_004010375.2 Mesorhizobium sp. M2E.F.Ca.ET.209.01.1.1
AGGATGGGGCGTGCCACCCTTTCCCGCCAAGCGCTGCTACGCGCTCTTGTCGCGCAACGCGGCCTCGCCGGCGGCTGACACTTCGGCCCATTTCTTGTCGGCCCCGGCTTCGTAATTGTCGTGCCAGTTCCACCAGCTGTAGAGCGGGGTCTGGGGATAGCCTTCAGGCGAGTCCTCCCAGACCTCCTGGCGGCCGAGCGGGGTGGCGTCGAGATAGCTCCAGACGGTGCCCATCGCCTCGTCGCCGCGGCTGTTGATGAAATAGGTGCGGAAGATGCGGTCGCCA
>NZ_SADP02001261.1:0-286 GCF_004010375.2 Mesorhizobium sp. M2E.F.Ca.ET.209.01.1.1
CAAGTGTTTGCCCCCCACTTGGAGAAGTACAATGAACGGACATACCGTACCCGAACTGCGCTATGCGATGAGCCGCGAGGCCATTATCGGCCACGAAACCGCCTGGAAAGTGTCGAGCTTCGGCGTTGCGCAGTATCGGCATGGCTATGATCCGGCTCTGCTTGCTGCGATCGAGGAGGCCGCCCTGAAGCTCAAGGCCAGCCATGCCGTGCACAAGCACCTCGATCTGACCTTCATCACCGGCGCGGACCGTTTCATTCCCGAAATCAAGGAGTTGCTGAACGAC
>NZ_SADP02000124.1:0-527 GCF_004010375.2 Mesorhizobium sp. M2E.F.Ca.ET.209.01.1.1
GCAAGGCGGTCACCAAGGCAATCAAGGCGCTGCGCGGCGCAATCGGTACGCAGCTGGACCCGCATTCCTGCTGGATGCTCGGTCGTTCTCTGGAGACGCTGTCGATCCGCATGGAACGAGCGAACGACAATGCACGCCTCGTTGCTGAATTCCTGCGAGATCACCCCAAAGTCGAAAGGGTGCACTATCTGCCGTTCCTGGGCGAGGATACGCCGGCGGGCCGCACCTACCGGGCGCAATGCAGCGGCGCCGGCTCGACATTCTCCTTCGACATACGCGGCGGGCAGAAGGCGGCCTTCGCCTTTCTCAACAGCCTGCAGATCTTCAAGCTGGCGGTAAGCCTCGGCGGAACGGAATCACTGGCCAGCCATCCGGCGGCGATGACCCATTCCGGTATTCCCTTCGAGGTGCGCCAGCGGATCGGCGTGCTCGAGACCACGGTCAGGCTGTCCATCGGCGTCGAGCATGCGGACGATCTGATCGCCGACCTAGCGCAGGCGCTGGCCACCGTCTGACCATAGCCTTTC
>NZ_SADP02001262.1:0-285 GCF_004010375.2 Mesorhizobium sp. M2E.F.Ca.ET.209.01.1.1
CGAAGAGCGGCCTAGGTTGGTGGCCAGACGGTTGCCCGATTTTAAAGGCAGCCGAATGGACCGCACAATGCATCTCGCCATTTCGCTCGACATCGCTGCCGCCAACGGACACGACATCCTGGACTTCGGCCAAATCAGCGCCTTTGTGCAGAAGGCGGAAGCGGCGGGCGTTGACATGGTCATCATTTCCGACTCCGCCGATGAACCGTCGACCAGCCCATTCGAAGCGACCACGCTCATCGCCGCGCTGTCGACGGTGACCGAAAAGATCGGCCTCGTCGCCAG
>NZ_SADP02001263.1:0-285 GCF_004010375.2 Mesorhizobium sp. M2E.F.Ca.ET.209.01.1.1
GTCGGCAATGTCGGTGCGGCGGTCGTTCCGATGATGATCGGAATGGCCTGGACAGCCGCCCGAAAGGGCTATGACAAGGGCAATCCCGTTCTTATCGAGGCCTCCAACGACAGCGGCGCCTGTGGTGCCGCCATTTTTGCGGTGGCGAGCTGATGTCGACAAATGTTTTTGCCAACAGTCTGGAGATCTCGGGCAAGGCCGTCGACGCGAAAACTCTGGGCGCGTTCCCGGACGTTTGCTTCACCCCGCCCGAAAACCCCGCTACGCCACCGGGCGTGCCGGTTC
>NZ_SADP02001264.1:0-285 GCF_004010375.2 Mesorhizobium sp. M2E.F.Ca.ET.209.01.1.1
ACGGTCAGCACCGAAACCGCGACCGCGGCCAACGCAACCGCCGCGATCTGCAGCCGGTCGAGCCGTTCGCCGAGCAGCACGGCGCCGACGACGACGTTGACCAGCGGGTTGATGTAATAGCCGAGAGCGGTCTCGACGGTGCGGTCGACCGCGATTGCCCAGACATAGATGCCCCAGTTGACCGAGATCAGCACCGCCGTCAGCGCCGCCATGGCAAGGCTTTTCGGCGAGCGGATCGCCGCCTTGAAATCGGCTGTGCGGCCGGCCCAGACCAGCACGCAAGCC
>NZ_SADP02001265.1:0-285 GCF_004010375.2 Mesorhizobium sp. M2E.F.Ca.ET.209.01.1.1
GCCAGCTTACCTTCACAGGGATGCGCGTTTGCCACGCAAGATCGAGGCCCGCGCCCTGCTGGCGCCGTTCGATCCCGTCGTCTTCGAGCGCTCGCGCTCGGAGCGGCTGTTCGATTTTCACTATCGCATCGAAATCTACACCCCGGCCGAGAAGCGCCAATACGGCTACTATGTCCTGCCCTTCCTTCTTGCCGACAGGATCGTGGCGCGCGTCGACCTCAAAGCCTACCGGCCGGCCAGTTTCCTGCGCGTCCATGCCGCCTATGCCGAGCCCGGCGCGCCGCC
>NZ_SADP02001266.1:0-285 GCF_004010375.2 Mesorhizobium sp. M2E.F.Ca.ET.209.01.1.1
GCATTGTCGCCAACATCGAAACGCCGGACGCCGCTGCCGCAAAGCGCTTCTACCAGGAGGTGCTTGGCCCTCGGTATCCTCATGGATCAGGGCTGGATTGCCACTTACGGCTCCGATGAAAGCATGCAAGTGCAGGTCAGCTTCATGGCGCAAGGCGGGTCCGGCACGCCGGTGCCGGACCTGTCGATCGAAGTCGACGATGTCGATGCGGCGCTCGACACCATGAAGGCCGCCGGCTTCGCCATCCAATACGGCCCCGCCGACGAGCCCTGGGGCGTGCGTCGC
>NZ_SADP02001267.1:0-285 GCF_004010375.2 Mesorhizobium sp. M2E.F.Ca.ET.209.01.1.1
CACTGAAGCTTCGAACAATAGGCGCGACGACGACGTGCAGCGCTCGCCGTTCAGCGAATAGATCATGAAGACGGCGGCGTCCGCGGCGCGCTCAAGGTCGGCATCGGCGAAGACGATCACCGGGTTCTTGCCGCCGAGCTCGAAATGCACCCGCTTCAGCGTCTCGGCGCCCTGCTTCATGATCATCGAGCCGGTGCGGCTCTCGCCGACGAAGCCGATCGCCTTGATGTCGCGATGCTCGGTCAGCGCCCGGCCCGCATCCTCGCCGAAGCCGTTGACGAGATT
>NZ_SADP02001268.1:0-285 GCF_004010375.2 Mesorhizobium sp. M2E.F.Ca.ET.209.01.1.1
GAAGCGGTACACGACGCTTGGCATGGCGACGGATCAGGGCCGCAATTCCAACGTCACCGGTCTTGCCATCATGGCCGAAGTCAGCGGGCGCACGATCCCGCAGACCGGCACCACCATCTACCGGCCGCCGCAGGTTCCGGTTGCCATCGGTGCCCTTGCCGGCCACCATCGCGACGAAAAATTCCATTCGACTCGGTTGACGCCCTCGCACCGCTGGGCCGCCGAGCGCGGCGCCGTATTCGTCGACACCGGCCTGTGGAAGCGCGCGCAATGGTATCCGCTGCC
>NZ_SADP02001269.1:0-285 GCF_004010375.2 Mesorhizobium sp. M2E.F.Ca.ET.209.01.1.1
CGCGTGCGTGCCAGCAGGCTGCGCGCCAGCACCACCTTCTGCAGGTCCAGTCCGGGCGCGCGCAGTACCTGCACCGCAGCCGCCACCGACGCCGCGTATGCCTCGGGCGTGGGCTCGGCCTGCAGGGCACCCTCCAGCGCCGGCGCGGCCTGCGGCGGCAACGGCAGGGCTGGCAGCAGGCGCTCGGGCTGGTACAGCGCGTCGTCGGCACGCGGTTCGAATGGCACCGCACCGACCAGCAGGCCCGGACCGCCACGCTGCTGCGCGAAGAAGGCCGAGACGCGC
>NZ_SADP02001270.1:0-285 GCF_004010375.2 Mesorhizobium sp. M2E.F.Ca.ET.209.01.1.1
GATCGCCACCCGCCTGCCGGAGGGCCATCGCCCGCTGGTGCGCTGAGTGGCCGAAAGTTCAATTGGCGGTGGTTGACGCCGTCGTCAAGCTTCGTTTTCCTCACTTATGATTGACCGGTTAGATAGCTTTGAAGCGCTGCAAAAGCGTCTATATCGGCAACCATGGATGCATCGAGCGAACACGCCCTGAACGACGAGCTTCTCTCCGACATCCAGCGTCTGTCCTTCGACTATTTCCTGAATGAGGCCAACCCGGTCAACGGCCTGGTCGCCGACCGAAACACC
>NZ_SADP02001271.1:0-285 GCF_004010375.2 Mesorhizobium sp. M2E.F.Ca.ET.209.01.1.1
CCGCTGTCGAGCGCGTCGGCGACGGCTTCGACGTGTTCGTAAAGGCTTTTCTGCGACAGAAGCGATGTCGCCAGAAGGACGGCAATGATCAATCCCAAGGGGACGAACCAGAGCAGGACAAGCTGCACGCAAAGACCTGCTGCCGCCGGCACCAGAACGATGACGAGAAGCGCATGGACACCACGTTGGCGACGCAGCGCGTCGGGATCAGTGGCGCGGTTGAGCCTCAAGTCGAGAAAGGATATCAGCCCTCCGAACCCCGTCACCGGATGGCAGATGGCGCGA
>NZ_SADP02000125.1:0-526 GCF_004010375.2 Mesorhizobium sp. M2E.F.Ca.ET.209.01.1.1
CTCGGTCTGAAGTCCAACAGCGGCGCCCTGGTTTCGAGCGCCCAGGACGACGGTCCCGGCAAGAAGGCCGGCATCACCGCGGGTGATGTCATCACCCAGGTTGATGGCAAGGACGTTGCCTCGCCGAAGGAACTCGCCCGCCTGATCGGCGCCTATTCGCCGGGCAAATCGGTTGACGTCACCGTGTGGCGTGACGGCAAGAGCCAGACGGTCAAGGTCGATCTCGGCAAACTGCCCATCAGCGACAAGCAGGCATCGGGCGACCAGCAGCAGCAACCCTCCGCTCCGGCAAAGCCGGACACGCTCGCCGATCTCGGCCTCACCGTCACCAAGTCTGAAAACGGCAAGGGTCTGGTGGTGACCGACGTCGACCCCGACAGCGCCGCCGCCGATCGCGGCATCCAGCCGGGCGACGTCATCACCGCGGTTAACTCGGCGGAGGTCAACGGCACCGACGACGTCACCAAGGCCATGGCCGATGCGGTCAAATCCGGACGCAAGGCGGTGCTGATGCAGATCACCCGCG
>NZ_SADP02001272.1:0-285 GCF_004010375.2 Mesorhizobium sp. M2E.F.Ca.ET.209.01.1.1
AGCCGGAGCATCGTGCGCGGCCTCTCCGCTACGCGGGTGGGAAAGCCACCCTTTGCCATGACAGACTTATTCGAGGCTATGGGCCTGTCCGCCGAGGACAGCGAGACCGCTCATCTTTACTTCAGCGAAGGCGGCAAGATGTTGCTGCCGCTCGGCAAATCGACAAACGCCATGACAGGTCAGGAGATGCTGGAGCGGCTGCTCTCGCCCTCCGATGACGACGACGGCACCCTTGCCAACGACCTTCTCGGCGAGCTTGGCAACACGGTACCGCTGGAAAGCCTG
>NZ_SADP02001273.1:0-285 GCF_004010375.2 Mesorhizobium sp. M2E.F.Ca.ET.209.01.1.1
GCGACGGGGCCGTGGCCGCGACGGCCCGCGAGCTCACCCTCGGCGTCATCACGGAAGCCGATGCCAACAAAACGGTGCAGGCGTTCCTCGATGCCAACAGCGCGGCCGGCATCTTGCAGGCCAACCGCATCGTGCTCGACAAGCTCACCGTCGACAGGACCGCCAGCACCGTGAAAGCGGATGTGCACACCGATGTCAGCCTCTATTTCCCGCTGTTCAGCATCGGCGATATGCAGCGCGTGACCTCCTCGACCACGGCGCTCTATTCGGACAAGACGGTTGAGG
>NZ_SADP02001274.1:0-285 GCF_004010375.2 Mesorhizobium sp. M2E.F.Ca.ET.209.01.1.1
CACCAGATAGATGACAATGACGGCCGCGCCGAAAGCGATCAGGATCGTGTTGCCCTGTTCTTTCTCCTGCCGGGACTGGCCGGAATAGTCGATGAAGAAGGTGTCGGGCAGGCTCTCCTTCGCAATGTCCTCGAGGACTTTCAAACCGTCGCCGGTTGTGACACCGGGCAGCGGCAGCGCCGAGATCGTCTACGAATTCAACTGGTTGAACTGCTCGATGGCCGCCGGCGAGGCATTGTTCGAAATCGTGACCACGGCCGACAGCGGCACCATCTCGCCCGTCAC
>NZ_SADP02001275.1:0-284 GCF_004010375.2 Mesorhizobium sp. M2E.F.Ca.ET.209.01.1.1
ATGGTCTTGTGCGCTTCCAGTTGCGACTCGACGCCAAACGACTCCGCCGTCGCCTTGATCGGCGCGATGCCGAGATAATCCTTCGCCAACCTGACCGGCACCGTGTTGATCGATTTGGCCATCGCCACGATCAGCGGCAGCTTGCCCGCGGATTCGCCGTTGTAATTGTGCGGCGACCAGTTGCCCCAGCTGATCGGCCCGCCCGAAATGATCGAATTCGGCGTGAAACCATGTTCCATGGCCGTGGCATAGACATAGGGCTTGAACGATGAGCCGGCCTGGCG
>NZ_SADP02001276.1:0-284 GCF_004010375.2 Mesorhizobium sp. M2E.F.Ca.ET.209.01.1.1
CTCGCACTGAGGTAAACTCCAATATATCCGCTTCTTTGGCGATAAATGCCTGCCAAAATGGAGGCTGACGTTGTGCAGGGGGACGGCTATTAGCGCCGCAGCCGGTTAACGCCTCAAGGAATTTTTTGCTTCTGAGGCAGCACGCGCGTGCTGGTGGCGCACGTCATGCAGGTTCTCTTGCAATCGAACTGCAGGCTCTTGCGAAGTTATCGATCAAATTGCGACAGGCGGGCCCTCGAACACAAACGTCTTCACCAGCGCTTCTGGGTCGCCGCTCGCATAGC
>NZ_SADP02001277.1:0-284 GCF_004010375.2 Mesorhizobium sp. M2E.F.Ca.ET.209.01.1.1
GGTATCGACCGTGACCACCGTCGACAGGCCGGGCCGCAGCGCGACCTTGCCCGCCTGGTCGGCGTCGATTGTGATCCTAACCGGCACCCGCTGCACGATCTTGGTGAAATTGCCGGTCGCATTCTGCGGCGGGATAACGCTGAAGATCGCTCCGGTGGCCGGCCCGAGGCTGGTGACGTGGCCCTTGAGCGGCCGGTCGGGGGCGACATCGGCATAGACCGTCGCGGCCTGGCCGTCGGCCATGGCGCGCAGCTGGTCTTCCTTGAAGTTGGCGTCGACCCACA
>NZ_SADP02001278.1:0-284 GCF_004010375.2 Mesorhizobium sp. M2E.F.Ca.ET.209.01.1.1
GACCCGGTGGCAGTGTCGCCGTCGCCATCGGTGGTGACATAGTTGACCGTGAAGGAGACGTTGTTCTCGTTCAGCCCCGCGGGATGGTCGATCGCGTGCAACTGCGTGACGGTGTAGTTGCCCGAGCTTGTATCGGCGAGTTGGATCAACAACACTGCGGTGGCGCCCTGGCTGATGGTCAGAGTCTGCCCGCCGTTGCTCACGGCTGCAGTGAAACCGGCCGGCAGCACGATGCCGGTAGCGGTCAGCAGCGTCGAGCCGGCGCCGTCGGCGCCGTAGCTGTG
>NZ_SADP02001279.1:0-284 GCF_004010375.2 Mesorhizobium sp. M2E.F.Ca.ET.209.01.1.1
TGGAAGCTGAACAGCGGCTGGTTCTCCTTCCAGAAGCGTTGGAACAAAATCATCAAGCGCGCCGAGATGCCGAACCTGCACATCCACGACCTGCGGCATACTTTCGCAAGCTGGCTGATCCAGGCGGGAACGCCTGAGAAAACCGCGCAGGACCTCATGGGCCACAAGACCTCGTCCATGACTCAGCGCTACTCTCACCTTAACATGAAGGCCCTTCGCCGGGCCGTCGAACAGATGGAGGCCGACACACTTTAGAACACAGTGCTTGCTGATTTTTCTTTGAC
>NZ_SADP02001280.1:0-284 GCF_004010375.2 Mesorhizobium sp. M2E.F.Ca.ET.209.01.1.1
CGCTGGGTTGAGACGCGATAGTAGGCAACCCAGCGGCAAGGTCGTTCAGGCTTGGGCATCGAGGCACAACGTGCTGCTGTCGCTCGCTTCGCCGAGACTGAAGGCCTCCTGATCATCCAGGAGTTCACCGAGGTCGAGACTGGCAAAGGATCAGACGCGCTCGCGTGAGGGCGCCCGCAACTCGCAGCCGCCCTCACGCGAGCGCGCCAGGCCAAGTGTCCAGTGATCGTCGCCAAGCTGGACCGACTCTCCCGTGACGTGGCATTCATCGCCGGGCTTATGGT
>NZ_SADP02001281.1:0-284 GCF_004010375.2 Mesorhizobium sp. M2E.F.Ca.ET.209.01.1.1
ACCACAATTACACTTACGGCAATGCCCACCACTAAGCCCCACCAAAACATCTGATCGCCCACTCACACCAATGCCCCAGTAACGGCTCTGCCTTATTCTGCAATAAAACGCAACCTGCCGGCAGCTAAAGTCCTCTGACAAGGCAGGCAAGGCCGCCCGGCCAAAGCACCTCTCGACGGAAGAGACAACTTTCTAAGTGGCCTCGTCCACCAGAGGCGCCTTCCGCGTCGGCGGCTTGTAAGGCGTCACCAGCCTAACGGTCGCGGCATCAACGGTGATGGGAA
>NZ_SADP02000126.1:0-526 GCF_004010375.2 Mesorhizobium sp. M2E.F.Ca.ET.209.01.1.1
GCGGGTCTTCGGCGCCCACCACGTGTTCCTGCAGGTGCTCGTGCAGCAGCTCCATCAGCAGGCTGTGGGCGGCGCCGCGCACGGCGGCAACCTGCACCAGCACGTCCGCGCAGTCGCCGGCCTCGCCCTCGGGCGTGTCCAGTGCCTGCTCCAGTGCCGCGACCTGGCCGGCGATGCGGCGCACCCGGGTCAGCAGCTGCTTTCGATTCCTGTGTACATGGGCCATGGCTGGATCATATACCCTATGGGGGTATCCACTCCACCTCCGTTGGTCACCCTCCATGCACCTGGACGCCCTCGCCGCTGCCCGTCGCCACGAACACCGCTTCGACGACGGCAATCCGCTGGCCGAACGCAATACCCGCCGCGCCCTGTGGCTCACCGTCAGCATGATGGTCGTGGAGATCGTCGGCGGCTGGTGGTTCAACTCCCTGGCCGTGCTCGCCGATGGCTGGCACATGAGTTCGCATGCGCTGGCGCTCGGGCTTTCAGTGTTTGCGTACCGCTGCGCACGCCGCTACGCGCA
>NZ_SADP02001282.1:0-284 GCF_004010375.2 Mesorhizobium sp. M2E.F.Ca.ET.209.01.1.1
GCTTGCCGGCGCCGCGATTGGCGATGTCGCGATCGTGGATGGCGGCCTGGATCAAGCGCAGCGTCGGCAGGCGGTGCTTGTCCTGCTCCTTCATCGCGCTCTTCATGGATTCGGCGATTTTCTCGCGCATCGTGCTTCTCCTTCGAATCCGGCGGACAATAGCTTCGCCGGCCGCGTGACGCAAATCCCGACAAGCCGCTGATTTTGCTGGACGAATGCAAATCCATCCTGGCTTGGCGTCGCCGCATTGACCGCTCGCGCGCCTTCCCCTATGTACTCGGTCC
>NZ_SADP02001283.1:0-284 GCF_004010375.2 Mesorhizobium sp. M2E.F.Ca.ET.209.01.1.1
AATGCGACGCTGACCGGACGGCTCGCCGAGGCGGCCGCGACGCGCACCGCCGGGCGCTTCATCTACCTCTCCTCGATCCGCGCCGTCGTTGGGCCGGGTTTCAGCGGCACCATCGACGAGGCAACGCCCCCTGCCCCGCAATGCGCATACGGGCGCTCCAAGCGCGAGGGCGAGATCGAGATGCTGAAGGCTTTCGCAGCGGCCGGACGCGACAGCGCGACGGCGCTGCGGCTGCCGCCGGTCTATGGCGAAGGCATGAAAGGAAATCTGCGCGGGCTGATGCG
>NZ_SADP02001284.1:0-284 GCF_004010375.2 Mesorhizobium sp. M2E.F.Ca.ET.209.01.1.1
CAGCGGGAAGGAGGAGAGAAAATGCCCGACAGAAGTGCCGACCTGGTCTTCACCAATGGCCGCATCTACACGCTCGACCGCAAGCGGCCTTGGGCCTCGGCCGTTGCCGTCAAGGGCGGCCGCATCGTCACGGTCGGCGAAGGCGCCGACGTCGCCGCCTTGACAGGCGCCGCCACCCGCGTCGTCGACCTCAAGGGCGCGATGATGATGCCTGGCATCGTCGATGTGCACGCGCATCTGATGATGGGCGGCCAGGCCGAGCTTTTCGAACTGCGCTTTCCGCC
>NZ_SADP02001285.1:0-284 GCF_004010375.2 Mesorhizobium sp. M2E.F.Ca.ET.209.01.1.1
CGATTGCAGAAAATGCGGGAACGGCCGGATGAACTCCAGCACGACGTCGTCGACGTCGAGCACCAGAAGCGGCCGGTCGTCCGCGGCAAGCCCTTCGATCTGCCGCGCCGTCTCGGGATCGTCGCGCATACCCAGCGCTCGTGATCGTCGTTGCCGAGCGGCAGCGCCCGCAAGGCCTTGCCGACGGCGTCCGGCGGCGTGCCGGTCTCCTCGGCGAAGCGCAGCAGCGTCGGCTCATGGGCGAGGATGAACTGCAGCACGCCGGCCAAAAAGCCTGGCTCGCC
>NZ_SADP02001286.1:0-284 GCF_004010375.2 Mesorhizobium sp. M2E.F.Ca.ET.209.01.1.1
GCGCCTGGGTGGCCAGCACTGCGGCCAGCGGCAGGAAGCCGCCGGTCAGTCCCTTGGACAGGCACATCAGGTCCGGCATCACCCCGGCCTGCTCACAGGCGAACAGCGTGCCGGTGCGGCCGAAGCCGGTGGCGATCTCGTCGGCGATCATGAACGCGCCGTGCGCGTCGCACAGTTCGCGCACGCGCTGCAGGTAGACCGGATCATGCATGCGCATGCCACCGGCACACTGCAGCCGTGGCTCCAGCACCACCGCGCAGACTTCTCCCGGGTGCTGGTCGAAC
>NZ_SADP02001287.1:0-284 GCF_004010375.2 Mesorhizobium sp. M2E.F.Ca.ET.209.01.1.1
CAAGGCCAAGATGATGGGCGCGATGGCCAGCGAGCCCGGCCTGATGATGTTCACCGACAACACCACGCTGTCGTCGCTGCTCTCGCCGGACGATGCGGCGGCGCTGAACAAGGGGCTCGACGCCCGCGGCATTCCGCCGGCGAGCGTCGCAAAGATGAAGCCGTGGATTCTGTCGGCGATGATGGCATTGCCGGCTTGCGAGGTGGCGCGCCAGAGCGCCGGCGAACCCGTGCTGGACGTCAAGCTCGCGTCGGATGCCAAGGTTTTAGGCAAGGACGTCGAGG
>NZ_SADP02001288.1:0-284 GCF_004010375.2 Mesorhizobium sp. M2E.F.Ca.ET.209.01.1.1
CAGTCTGAAAGTCAGGCTACGCAACCCATTGCGCAGACTCGTTTCTTTCCAAAGATGCCGCCTATGGCGAGACCGATGGAGGCGATGGTGTCGAGGGTGGTGCGCATGTGGTGTCTCCCCAAGCTAGGGGGAGGATACGTCGGAACGGAGTATACTCAAAGGGGCGGTCCGCCGTCCGGTGTGAAGCGCGTTAGCCCAGTTCAAATTGATTTTGGCGAGCTTGGACGTGTCCGGCGAAAGGAAAGGCGGTAGGTATCCAGGGATGTCCCGTCACCCGCACTGGG
>NZ_SADP02001289.1:0-284 GCF_004010375.2 Mesorhizobium sp. M2E.F.Ca.ET.209.01.1.1
CGCAGCTTCGCCAAGGCACTCTCGTGGCGCGCCACCGGCACGATCGACACAATGATCATCTCGCTCGTGATCACCGGCAGCGTAAAGGTCGCTGCGGCCATTGGCGGGACCGAAGTCGTTACCAAGTCGCTGCTCTTTACCTTCATGAGCGGGCGTGGCTGAAAATTCCGTATGGCCGGAACAAGAAGTCTGCCTCGCCGTTCGCTACCGAGGCAGAGTTAAATCCGGTCAAGAAAAGCTAAAGCGGCATCGACATTTTCTGCATTGCCGGCAGCGCGCGTCCA
>NZ_SADP02001290.1:0-284 GCF_004010375.2 Mesorhizobium sp. M2E.F.Ca.ET.209.01.1.1
CTCGGCTGGCAACAGATCGAGATCCGCCGCTACCGGCAGGAGCTCACCAGGTCCGGCACCTTTGACCAGTTGACCGGTTGCCTGAACGGCAAGGTGTTCACGTCGATGGTCGACAGAAGGGCCGCGAGACCGGTCGGTCCGCGCTCCGGCGCCTTTCTCGTCATCCATCCGTAGCATCTGGCGTCGATCAACCTGCGCTTTTGTCTGGAATGGGGCGACGAGGCCTTGCGTCTGATCTCATCGGCCATCCGGTCCGCGTTGCGCAAGGACGATTTGATCGGCCG
>NZ_SADP02001291.1:0-284 GCF_004010375.2 Mesorhizobium sp. M2E.F.Ca.ET.209.01.1.1
GAACGCAACCGCAGGGAGCGCTTCCATGAAATCTGGGGTTCTCAACCTCGTGGTCAAGCGGCTGGGGATCGCGGTCGTCACGCTTCTGATCGTGTTGTTCGCCGTGTTTTTCGCCACCAGCATGCTGCCGGGCGATACCGCGTCGATCCTGCTCGGCCAGGCGGCGACTCCGGAAGCGGTCGCCGGCCTGCGCGAGGCCATGCATCTCAACGATCCGGCAATCCTTCGCTTCCTGCGCTGGCTTCTCGGCCTGCTCCACGGCGACCTTGGCACTTCCTATGCCA
>NZ_SADP02000127.1:0-522 GCF_004010375.2 Mesorhizobium sp. M2E.F.Ca.ET.209.01.1.1
GGTCCTGTAGCGTGTGACTGGTCTGTCCGACACGGCCTTGGCCAGTCTCTGGATACCCCGAGGGATTCTCGCGGCCTCCGGGACGGGTTCCTCTGCTCCCGGCCGCCGGTGTTTTTTTAACGTAGCGTTGAACTTGCTGCTTTTACGCTTTATTTGATAGGGTTCCCCCAGGGATCAGGAGTCGCCGCTGGAAGCGGAATCTCCTTCGGGTCCGCGCCGAAGAGCGCATCGATATCGGTGTCGGTCATGGCTTGTTACTCGCCAGCAACGGCCCAGGACGAAGCCCCCAGCCCACGCCAATCCAGAGACTCAAGCTTAGCCGTACCGATGGGTGCTTCCGCTACCTCGGTGACGCGGTGGAGTTTGTCGGCCATTTCAGCGCAGGGAGCTACATCCGCGCGCTATCTCGGCAGGCTGGAAGACGCCTGCGTCAGCCGCTTGTCGATAAATGGCCATGGACGTTATTCCCTTGCTTACTTCCCGTTAGCGCCGTGGGCGGGAGCGTTGCAGATCCAACCGTTC
>NZ_SADP02000012.1:0-222131 GCF_004010375.2 Mesorhizobium sp. M2E.F.Ca.ET.209.01.1.1
TCGGCCAGCGCTCACCCAAGGCGATCGCCGCGCTCGTCGGCCTTGCCCCGTTCGACAACAAGAGCGGCAAGCTCAACCGCAGGAGCCAGATCCAGGGCGGGCGATCACGCGTGCGCCGCGCCCTCTACATGGCAGCCCTCACCGCCATCAGAACCTGTGAGCGCTTCAAGACATTCTACACAGCGCTTGCTGCCCGCTCGGGGTCCAAGAAACTGGCCATCATCGCCGTCGCAAGGAAGCTCCTGGTCGTCCTCAACGCCATCATTCGCGACAAAACCGCATTCGCGTGAACACAGTTGCCATGCCGAGACTTGGAAGCGCCGCGGCGATCCAGAATTCTGCACCGTTGCACACTTCGGTCCAGGCAACGGCATGGATTCCAGGGTCTGCGCGCGTCGCTTCGCTCCTTGCTCCGCCCTGGAATGACGAGGTTCAGGAGCCTTCAGCTCATCGCCAGCGTTTGCGCTGACCACCCAACAGACGTTGATGGCCTTGCACGACAAGTCTGCGGAACCCGCAATTCTCGGCTCGCCCTGACCTCAATCTCAACGTACCTCAGCGCGGTCCAGCACGAAATCCAGCAGATGCTCCGCCCAGGCGATAGCCTGCTTCGGAAGCGTGGATGCCGTCAGAGGCGAAGCCGGCTTTCGGGTTGGTGATCGGCAGGCGCGAGGCGGGCACGGCGCCGCGTTCGTTGCGGAGCCGCACGCCCATGCGGTTTATTTCCGTGTTAGCGCATGTTTCAGTCGAGGTGAACGAGACGATCACGCGCAGCAGTCCGGCCGGTCCTCGTCCCTGTCCTGGTATTCGTCGTGGAGGCGCACCCAGTCCATCAGGTTGTGATAGGGGCCTGTCTCGCCGCGGCCCTTCGGCGTCATGTCGAGATAGTGATAGGCGCCGATCAGCGCGTCCCCACCGCGGGCCCGCGACAGGAAGGTGAGGAAGATGTCGCCATTGCCGTGGCGGTAGAAGATGCTGGTGCCGGGCAGGTCTTTCGAGCGCAACGGTCGCTTCTCGAAATTGTAGGTGGTGTCGCCCGCCGCGATCTGCATGTCGGTGAAGGAGACCTGCAGGTCGAAGTTGAAATCCGACGCGTAGGACGACACCCAGTCGAACTTCCAGCCCATGCGCTGCTTGTAGGGCAGGATCTCGGCCAGCGGCGCGCGTGCAACAACGACCAGCGATACGTCATGATGTTTCAGATGCTGGTTGGCGCCGTCGATATGGTCGGCGAGGAACGAGCAGCCGTGACAACGATGATCGCAACCCGGCGTCATCATGAAATGATAGACGATGAGCTGGCTCTTACCGGCGAACAGGTCGCCAAGGCGTTTCGGCCCCGCTTCGCTCTCGAAGACATAATCCTTGCGCAGCTTGAACCAGGGCAGCTGCCGCCGCTCGGCGGCAATAAGGTCGCGGAACTTTGTCAGTTCCTTCTCGCGTTCAAGATGCTTTCGGTGCGCTTCGAACCAGTCCTCGCGTGAAACCACGGCATTGCGTTGCATGACCATCTCCTGTCCTCTCCTGCCAAGGACGTTCGACATGGGCGCGACCCGACATCGCTGCCTCAGGTAGGAGTGCGGCCTGCAAAAAACAAAACCCGGGCCACTGGCCCGGGTTGTCGATGAACGAGATGGATAAACGTCAGGCGGCTTTTTCAAGCGCCGGCTGCCATTTCCCGAGCGCCGCCAGATGGTTCATATGGGCGCGGTGGGTGAAGGCGGCCTGGCCGGCGGCGATGTTCGAGGCCTTGCCGCTCCATGCCTTCTGCGGCGCGGCCTGCAGGGCCCGGCCGTAGGAAAAGGTCAGTTTCCAGGGGTGCGGGCCGATGGCGTTGATGGCGTTGAGGTTGGCGGTCGCCTCCTCGTCCTCCTGGCCGCCGGAGAGGAAGGCAATGCCGGGCACCGCCGCCGGCACCACTTCGCGGAACAGTTTTATCGTCTTCTCGGCGATTTCCTCGGGGCTGTCCGTCTTGCCCGATTTCTTGCCGGAGATGACCATGTTCGGCTTCAGGATCGAGCCTTCCAGAACGACGCGTGCGGCATAGAGCTCGTCATAGAGCTTGATCAGCGTTGCCTTGGAGACGTCGTAGCAGGTGTCGATCGAATGCGCGCCGTCCATCAGCACTTCCGGCTCGACGATCGGCACGATGCCGGCCTCCTGGCAGAGCGCGGCAT
Organism: Mesorhizobium sp. M2E.F.Ca.ET.209.01.1.1; assembly: GCF_004010375.2. Classification (NCBI taxonomy): domain Bacteria; kingdom Pseudomonadati; phylum Pseudomonadota; class Alphaproteobacteria; order Hyphomicrobiales; family Phyllobacteriaceae; genus Mesorhizobium; species Mesorhizobium sp. M2E.F.Ca.ET.209.01.1.1. The sequence continues at coordinate 2,178 of NZ_SADP02000012.1, forward strand.
AGCGGGCCAGCGCATGGGTGTTCGAGGCGATCGAATTGGCCGATGGCACGCCTCTGCCGGTGTCGATATCGATCACCGCGCGCCATTTGGCGAAGCGGGCGCCGAGCTTGTAGTAGTCGGCGAGCCGCTCACGCAGCCCGTCCAGGCCCTCGGTGATGGTGTCGCCGGGAAAGCCGGCAAGAGGCTTGGCGCCTGCATCGACCTTGATGCCTGGAATGGAGCCGGCCGCCTTGATGATATCGACCAGCGGCGTGCCGTCGGCAGCCTTCTGGCGGATGGTCTCGTCATAGAGGATGACGCCGGAGATGTACTTCGTCATCGCCTCTTTCGAGCGGAACATCATCTCGCGATAGTCGCGCCGGTTGTCGGCGGTCGATTCGACGCCGATGACGTCGAAGCGCTTTTTGATGGTGCCGGAGCTCTCATCGGCGGCCAAAAGGCCCTTACCACCGGCCACGATGGCAGCGGCAATATCTTCGAGACGTTCGCTCATGGGTGCTCTCCTTGACGGTGTCGGTTCCGCGCTTAGCGGAACTCTACCGCCAATGGAATGGCGTCGAAAAGCACGAATCGATTGAAAGTTTTCGCGACTGAAATCGGCCAGCCCAGAGTTGGTCGCCCCTTGCCGGTCTTACCGCTTCAGCACCTCGACGCCGGGCAGCGGCTTGCCTTCCATCCATTCGAGGAAGGCGCCGCCGGCGGTCGAAACATAGGTGAAATCGTCGGCGACACCGGCATGGTTGAGCGCCGCCACCGTGTCGCCGCCACCGGCGACCGACACCAGCTTGCCTGCCTTGGTGCGGGCCGCGGCATGCTTTGCCGCCGCCACCGTTGCGCGATCGAAAGGCTCGATCTCGAAGGCGCCGAGCGGGCCGTTCCAGACCAGCGTCGCGGCACGGTCGATCCAGTCGTTGACGCTCTGCACGGTCTTTGCACCGACATCGAGGATCATGCCGTCGGCCGGCACGGCCTCGATGGCGACGGTCTCGCTCGCAGCACCAGCCTTGAATTCCTTGGCGACCACGCCGTCGGCGGGAAGGATGATGGCGCAGCCGGCTTCCGCCGCCTCGATCATGATCTGCTTGGCGGTGCCGGCAAGGTCATGCTCGCAAAGCGACTTGCCGACATCGGTGCCGCGCGCGGCGAGAAAAGTGTTGGCCATGCCGCCGCCGATCACCAGCGCGTCGACCTTCTTCACCAGGTTCATCAACAGGTCGATCTTGGTCGAGACCTTGGCGCCGCCAACGATGGCCACCACCGGCCGAACCGGATTGCCGAGGCCCTTCTCCAGCGCGTCGAGCTCCGCCTGCATGGTGCGGCCGGCATAGGCCGGCAGATGACGCGCCAAGCCTTCGGTCGAGGCATGCGCCCGATGCGCGGCGGAAAAGGCGTCGTTGACATAGATGTCGCCATTGGCGGCGAGTTTTTCGGTGAAGGCGGGCTCGTTCTTCTCCTCGGCCCTGTAGAACCGGGTGTTTTCGAACAGCAGGACGTCGCCGTCCTTCATGGCGGCAACCGCTTCGGCGGCCTTGTCGCCGACGCAGTCGGCGGCGAAGCCGACCGGGCGCCCGAGAACTTCAGCCGTGGCCCTGGCGATCGGCTCCAGCGAGAACTCGGCAGAGGGGCCGTCCTTGGGACGGCCGAAATGCGCAAGCAGGATCACCTTGGCGCCCTTTTTCGAGAGCTCGGCGATGGTCGGCGCGATGCGCTCGATGCGGGTTGCGTCGGTCACCTTGCCGTCGGCGACGGGAACGTTGAGGTCGACGCGCACCAGCACGCGCTTGCCGCTGACGGCGCCGATATCATCGAGTGTCTTGAAGCTGGCCATGGTCGTCGTTCCTTCCTGGTGCCTTGACGCAATTCCGGACGGAAAACCGCCCACACTTTTCCTGGAATTGCTTTAGCGAAAACGCGGGCGACCTTACCCGGCGCGAAGGACGATGCAAGGGTCGCGTCGACGGCGCGCGCGCAAAAATGATGTCGCCGTGAGACATCAGCCTTCGCCGATAGCCTTTTGCTCGCCCGGTGCCGGCGCCACGGGGTCGATCGGCACGTCCTCGACCGGTTGCTTTTCCACCGGCCTGCGCCAGTTGCGGATCAGGGCGGCTATGCGGTCGCCGATCTCACCGGCGCTCATGAACACCGGCACGCGCGCCACCGGCGCGGTTGGCTCGAAGGAGAGGCCAAGTCCGGTGATCCTGCCCTTTTCGTCGACATCGCGCACGATCAGCTCGATCGGACCGATCACGACGCGGTCGGCATATTCGGGACGGCCGCCGAGCCGCTCCGAAACCAGCGCTGCGACGGTGAGTTTCTGCTCGGCCTCGGTCAGGCCAGGTCCATAGGCAGCTTCCAGTTCGGCCGCCGGGCGGGCCGGATCGAGGGCGAAGGCGCCGAAAAAATCGGCATCCTCGGGATCGACGATGGCACGGCTGGCGAAAAGCTTGTCGAGCAGGCGCGGATAACGGTCCGGCACGAAGATATAAACCTGATCGCCGGCGGTGAGCCGGCCCATGTCCTGGAAGCGCATCGAGCGGCCGTCGCGCAGCACCAGCGAGGGCCTGGCCCAGCGGGGAATGCGCTCGCCGCGCGCCACCGGACTGCCGGGCGCCACGCGATAGGCGAGCAGCTCGTGATGGGCCGAGCCAGGCAGTTCGAGCTCCACCTTGTCCAGCGGCCCGAGACGGGCCGGCACGATCAGGCCGAGGCGGCGCGCCAGCGGGCCGACGGTCCAGCCTTGAACCACCAGCGAGACAAGCACGATGATGAAGGCGGCGTTGAAGATCAGGCGGCCATGCTCGAGGCCGCCAAGCAGCGGCGTGATGGCAAGCAGGATCGAGACCGCGCCGCGCAGGCCGACCCAGGAGACGAAGGCGACCTCGGGCCGCGGCAGGCGGAACGGGATCAGGCACAGCCAGACGGCGACCGGCCGCGCCACGAAGATCAGGAACAGGCCGAGCAGGATCGCCGGCACCAGGATCGCCGGGAACTGCGAGGGCGTGGCGAACAGGCCGAGGATCAGGAACATGATGATCTGCGCCAGCCATGACATGCCGTCCTGGAAGCGCTTCAGGATGGTGACGGCGCGGATATCGGAATTGCCGGCGATCAGCCCGGCTAGGTAGACGGCGAGGAAGCCCGAACCGCCGATCGCGCCGGCCGCCGCGAACACCATCAGCGACAGCGTCAGCACGAAGATCGGCAGCAGGCCATGGTCGAGGTTGAGACGCTCGACCAGCCGCACGATGCCGAAGCCGCCGAGCACGCCGATGACGGCGCCGAGCCCCATATTCACGAGGAAGCCGAGCAAAAGGCTGGTGGCCAGCACATTGGCTTCCGGGTTGGCGTGCGCGGCGATGATCTCGACAAGGGTGATGGTGAGGAAGATGGCGATCGGGTCGTTGGTGCCGGATTCCACTTCGAGCGTCGAACGCACGCGTTCGCGCAGATGGATCTCGCCAGCGCGCAGCAGGAAGAACACGGCGGCCGCGTCGGTGGAGGCGACGGCGGCGCCAAGCAGCGAGGACTCCAGCCAATCGAGTTTGAGAACATAGGACGCGGCGGCGGCAAAGATGCCGGTGGTCAGGATCACGCCGATCGTGGCCAGCGACAGAGCGGGTCCGGCCGCTTGCCTGAGCGCGTTGAGCGGGGTGCCGAAACCGGAATCGAACAGGATGATCGCAAGAGCCAGTGAGCCGGCAAAATAAGCCAGCCGGGCATTGTCGAATTCAATGCCAAGCCCGTCGACGCCGGTGGCAAGTCCAATGCAGAGGAAGAGCAGCAGCAAAGGAGCGCCGAAGCGGAAGGCGATCAGGCTCGAAAACGCGGCGGCGACAATGAGCGCGGTGCCGACCAGCGTCACAAGATAGATCGCATGCTCCATCAGCCAGTGCCCCCCAAGTCCCTCTCATTTGTCGGTTTAAGGGAGAGTGGGGCGAAGACATGACCAGTGCAAGGCAACGGCGTGGTTTTTTGGATTCTGCTGGCATCGGGAAATGGAGGAGCCGCTTTCCTGTCGTCATCCACGGGCTTCGCTCCCTGCTCCGCCCTGGAATGACGACGTGACTTGTGTTCCGCCAGGTCTTAAACGAAAACGCCCGGCCGAAGCCGGGCGTCAAATTGCCGAATGAACCTTGGATCAGGCGATGGTCTTGCCGAAGGCGACGGCGGTGTCGCCCATGCGGTTCGAGAAACCCCACTCATTGTCGTACCAGGACAGCACCGAAACGAAGTTGCCGTCCATGACCTTGGTCTGGTCGAGCGCCGCGATCGAGGAATGCGGATCGTGGTTGAAGTCGATCGAGACGTTCGGGTGGTGGGTGACCGAAAGGATGCCCTTCAGCTTGCCCTTCGAGGCGGCGATCAGCGCTTCGTTGATCTCCTGCGCGGAGGTCGAACGCTTGGCGATGAACTTGAGGTCGACGACCGAGACGTTCGGGGTCGGCACGCGGATCGAGATGCCGTCGAGCTTGCCCTTGAGATCGGGCAGGACCAGGCCGATCGCCTTGGCGGCACCCGTCGAGGTCGGGATCTGCGACAGCGCTGCCGCGCGGGCGCGGTAGAGGTCCTTGTGCATGGTGTCCAGCGTCGGCTGGTCGCCGGTGTAGGAGTGGATCGTCGTCATCATGCCCTTCTCGATGCCGACGGTCTCATGCAGCACGGCCGCCAGCGGCGCCAGGCAGTTGGTGGTGCAGGAGGCGTTCGAGATGACGACGTGGTCCTTGGTCAGCTTGTCGTGGTTGATGCCGTAGACGACGGTGAGGTCGGCGCCTTCGGCCGGTGCCGAGACGAGGACGCGCTTGGCGCCGGCGGTCAGATGCGCGGCGGCCTTGTCGCGGGCGGTGAAGATACCGGTGCATTCAAGCGCGATGTCGACGCCGAGTTCCTTCCACGGCAGCTGGCTCGGATCCTTGATCGCCGTGACCTTGAACTTCTCCTTGCCGACCGAGATCTGGTCGCCGTCGACGGTCACCTCGTGCGGGAAGCGGCCATGCACGCTGTCATAGCGCAGCAGATGCGCGTTGGTCTCGACCGGGCCGAGATCATTGACGGCGACTACGTCGATGTCCTTGCGGCCGGATTCATGGATGGCGCGCAGGATGTTGCGGCCGATACGGCCAAATCCGTTGATGGCAACTCTGACGGTCATTGTTTTCTCCCTAGGGACTGGGGCGATTGGGTCCGCTGCTTCATAGCGGCGATGGGCCAAAGAATCCAGCCGCAGAAGGTCGAACTTAAATCGATTAGGTTGGTCCAGCATCGCGGAGCGCATATTTGCGGCCCCGCGAATTGACGCAGCCGGTCAGCCGTGCAGACGAGTCTCGACCGCCTTCGCCGCGGCCTCGGCGGTGATGCCGAAATGCGGATAGAGCTGCTCGATCGAGCCGGAGGCGCCAAAACCGTGCATGCCGATGAAAATGCCGTCGGTGCCGATCAGGTGATCCCAGCCCTGGCGGATGCCGGCCTCGATCGCAACCTTCACCTTGGCGTTGCCGATGGTCTTCTTGCGGTAATCGTCGCTCTGCTGGTCGAACAGCTCGAAGCAGGGCACCGAGACGACGCGGGTCGGATGGCCGTGCTTTTCGAGCAGCTCGCGCGCGCCGAGCGCGATCTCGACCTCGGAGCCGGTGGCGAAGATCGTCACCACCGCCTCGCCGTTTGCCGCGGCCAGCTCGTAGGCGCCCTGGCTGGAGAGGTTCTTCTGCGAATGCTCGGTGCGCACCGTCGGCAGGTTCTGGCGGGTCAGCGCCAGGGTCGACGGCGTCTTTTCGGATTCGAGCGCGATCTGCCAGCATTCGGCGGTTTCCACCGCATCAGCCGGGCGGAAGAAGTTGTGGTTCGGAATGGCGCGCAGCGCCGCCATGTGCTCGACCGGCTGGTGAGTCGGGCCGTCCTCGCCGAGGCCGATGGAGTCATGCGTCATGACGAAGATCGAGCGGATGCCCATCAGCGAGGCCAGGCGCATCGACGGGCGGGCATAGTCGGAGAAGCACAGGAAGGTGCCGCCATAGGCGATCAGACCGCCATGCAGCGTGAGACCATTGATGGCCGCCGCCATGCCGTGCTCACGGATGCCGTAGTGCACATAGCGCTGGCCGTAGTCGTCGGGCGTGATGTTCTTGGTCTGGCTGGTCTTGGTGTTGTTGGAGCCGGTGAGGTCGGCCGAGCCGCCGATGGTTTCGGGAACCGCGCCGTTGATGACTTCGAGCGCCATCTCGGAGGATTTGCGGGTGGCGACTTTCGGCTTGTCGGCCGACAGCTTCTGCTTGTAGTCGGCGATGACGGCGTCGAAATTGGAAGGCAGCTTGCCGGCGATGCGACGTTCGAACTCGGCCTTGAGCTTCGGCTCGGCCTTGGCCAGGCGGCCTTCCCAGTCGGCGCGCGCCTTGGCGCCGCCGGAGCCGACGGTGCGCCAGGCGTCGAGGATGTCGGCGGGAATCTCGAAGGGCGGCGACTCCCAGTTGAAGAATTTGCGCGCGCCGGCGATTTCCTCGGCGCCAAGCGGCGAGCCATGCGCCTTGTTGGTGCCGGCCTTGGTCGGGGCGCCGAAGCCGATGGTGGTCTTGCAGGCGATCATCGTCGGCTTGTCGGAATGGCGCGCCGCCTCGATGGCATAGGCGATCGCTTCCGGATCGGTGCCGTCGATATGGCTAGCGTTCCAGCCCGAGGCCTGGAAGCGGGCGACCTGGTCGGTGTTGTCGGCCAGCGAAACCGGGCCGTCGATCGAGATGTTGTTGTTGTCCCAGAAGACGATCAGCTTGTTGAGCTTCAGATGTCCGGCCAGCGCGATGGCTTCCTGGGAGACGCCTTCCATCAGGCAGCCGTCGCCGGCCAGCACATAGGTGTAGTGGTTGACAAGGTCATTGCCGAAGGCGGCGTTCATGATGCGCTCGCCGAGCGCGAAGCCGACCGAATTGGCAAGGCCCTGGCCGAGCGGACCGGTTGTGGTCTCGATGCCGGCGGCATGACCGTATTCGGGATGGCCGGCGGTCTTGGAGCCGAGCTGGCGGAAACTCTTGATCTGGTCGATCGTCATGTCCTCGTAGCCGGTGAGGTACAGCAGCGAGTAGAGCAGCATCGAGCCATGGCCGGCCGACAGGATGAAGCGGTCGCGGTCGGCCCAGTGCGGGGCCTTGGCGTCGAATTTCAGGAAACGGCTGAACAGCACGGTGGCGATATCGGCGCAGCCCATTGGCAGGCCGGGGTGACCGGAATTCGCCTTCTCGACGGCGTCCATGGAAAGGAAACGGATCGCGTTGGCCATCCGATCATGTTGTTCACGCGAGGTCATGCTTCCTCCGGAAGTGGGTTGGAGCCTAGGGAGAACCCTTGGAAAAGGATGCCGCGACACATAGCAGGCGCGGCCTTTTAGTCAACAAATCGGGACGGATTTTGCCGGGCTTGTGATGGCGTCTTTTTGTGGGTCGGGCGGCTTACATTAGCGATAGCGGGGGACAGTCGCGAGAGCTTTGTTGACGCGCCCTTCACCCGGCGCCTAATCTTTCCGAGGTAACGCGTTCTGAATGCGTGCGATTCGGTGATGGGCAGGGCATAGGACGAAGGCCATGACCGGGGAAACGACCCTCAAGGAAGTCATCGCCAGGCTGGGCAAGGCCATGGAAGGGCTGGAAAACGCCGTGGCGGCGAAGCTCGAGCATGAGCGTGACTATTCGGAAGCCGAGGCGGAGGTGCAGCGCATGAACGCCGACCGTTCGCGCCTGGCGCAGGAGCTCGACAATTCCGAGGCGCGCGCCGAGCGCCTCGAAGACGCCAACAAGGAAGTGTCGCGACGGCTGGTGACCGCCATGGAAACCATTCGCGCGGTGCTGGACAGGTAAGGCAATGGCACAGGTCACGGTTTCCATCGATGGCAAGCAGTATCGCATGGCCTGCGACGAGGGCCAGGAAGAGCACTTGATCGACCTCGCCGAGCGCTTCGACCGCTATGTCTCGCATCTGAAGGATTCCTTCGGCGAGATCGGCGACCAGCGGCTCACCGTCATGGCCGGCATCATGGTGATGGACGAACTCTCGGAGCTCACCAAGCGCGTCAAGGGCATGGAAAGCGAGGTGCTGACCCTGCGCAAGACGCGCGACGAGGCGCTGACCAAGGCCGACAAGAGCGACAGCGTGCTGACAACCGCGCTTGGCGCGCTTGCGCAGCGCATGGAAGATCTCGCGCTGACGCTCGCGGTGAAGAAGGCCTGAGCGGCTCCCCTATCTCCGCAAGCAGAATAACTGTCGCGGATTACCGGCGGTCGCGGAAAAATTTCGCGCGGTGACGTTCTCGATTGCGGCTCCCGACGTTGGACCGTTACCGCGATGGTGCTAGCTTAGCACCCGCGCCGGTCCATGCCGGCCATTGCTTCACAAAAAAGGGTTGGGAGAGCGTCATGAGTCTTCGTATCAACGATGTCGCGCCGGATTTCACCGCCGAGACCACGCAGGGCACCATCAAGTTCCATGACTGGATCGGTGACGGCTGGGCGGTGCTGTTCAGCCATCCAAAGAACTTCACGCCGGTCTGCACCACCGAGCTCGGCACCATGGCCGGTCTCGAGGGCGAGTTCAAAAAGCGCAACGTCAAGATCATCGGCATCTCGGTCGATCCGGTGTCGAGCCACGACAAGTGGCAGGCCGACATCAAGACCGCTACCGGCCATACGGTGCACTATCCGCTGATCGGCGACAAAGACCTTCACGTCGCCAAGCTCTATGAAATGCTGCCGGCCGGCGCCGGCGAAAGCTCGGAAGGCCGCACGCCGGCCGACAACGCCACCGTGCGGTCGGTCTATGTCATCGGCCCGGACAAGAAGATCAAGCTGGTGCTGACCTATCCGATGACCACTGGGCGCAACTTCGACGAGATCCTGCGCGTCATCGATTCCATCCAGCTGACCGCCAAGCACCAGGTGGCGACGCCGGCCAACTGGAAGCAGGGCGAGGACGTGATCATCACCGCCGCCGTCTCCAACGAGGATGCGATCAAGCGCTTTGGGGCGTATGAGACCGTTCTTCCTTACCTCAGGAAGACCAAGCAGCCGACGGCGTGAGCTTTTTTCCTTCTCCCCGTTCAACGGGGAGAAGGTGCCCGAAGGGCGGATGAGGGGCGGCGCGGCGGTCGATGGATGAGCGCCAAGCTGCTCGGAGATTTGTGTTCAGCAATCAACCTCGCAGCTCGGCGCTGCCCCTCATTGCCCTGCCGGGCATTTCTCCCCGTATAGTGACGGGGAGAAAGGGCTGGTTCGCCGCCTTCGCCAATAAAAAAACGGCGGCGCCAGATCGTGGCGCCGCCGTTTTGTCTTTTGCGTAATGCTTCGAGCTTATTAAGCCGCCGGCTGCGCTTCGATGGTGCGCAGCGCCTGCATCTGGCGCTTGGCGGCGGCCTTGACCGCGTCCTGCACCTTCTCGAAGGCGCGCACCTCGATCTGGCGCACGCGCTCGCGGCTGATGTCGAACTCGGCCGAGAGCTCTTCCAGCGTCAGCGGCTCTTCGGCGAGGCGGCGCGCCTCGAAGATGCGCCGCTCGCGATCGTTGAGGACCGACAGAGCGCCCGACAGCATGGAGCGCCGGTTTTCCAGCTCGTCCTGCTCGATCAGCATCTCTTCCTGGCTTTCGTGGTCGTCGACCAGCCAGTCCTGCCATTCGCCGGACTCGCCTTCGCTTGCCCGGATCGGAGCGTTGAGCGAGGCGTCGCCCGACAGGCGGCGGTTCATCGACACCACTTCGGCCTCGGAAACGTTGAGGCGGGTGGCGATCTCGGCGATCTGGTCGGGCTTCAGGTCGCCTTCGTCAAGCGCCTGGATCTTGCCCTTCACCTTGCGCAGGTTGAAGAACAGACGCTTCTGATTGGCGGTGGTGCCCATCTTGACCAGGCTCCACGAACGCAGGATGTATTCCTGGATCGAGGCCTTGATCCACCACATGGCATAGGTGGCGAGCCGGAAACCACGCTCCGGTTCGAATTTCTTCACGGCCTGCATGAGGCCGACATTGCCTTCCGAAATCACCTCGCCGATCGGCAGGCCGTAGCCGCGATAGCCCATGGCGATCTTGGCGACGAGCCGCAAATGGCTGGTGACGAGCTTGTGCGCAGCCGTGGTGTCCTGATGCTCGGCGTAGCGTTTCGCGAGCATGTACTCTTCCTGCGGCTGAAGCATCGGAAAGCGGCGGATTTCTTCCAGGTAACGGGCGAGACCGCCTTCACCGGAAACAATACTGGGTAACGATTGGGCCATGATAGCGCCCCCTCTCTCTTTGGAGTGGATGCCCCCGAAACGCGGCGGGCATTCGTCACGGATGCCAAAGGCTCATCCGCGACAACCTGTGTATATAGGAACAAAACCAGAAAAGACAGGCATTTGTTCAACGCTAAACAGTCTGTCACGTTGAAGTGAACAACGCCGGTCAGGTTTTTTGATGGCTGGTTTGCAGCTTGTTCGTGGCGGGTGGAATTCAAAGTCTCCGGAAGTCGCCGACGAGTTCCTCCATGTCTCCGGGCATCGGCGCTTCGAACCTCATCGTTAAATGGGTGGTCGGGTGCCGGAATTCAAGGAGCCAGGCGTGCAGGGCCTGCCGGGGAAAGGCTTTGACCTTGGTTTTCAAGGGTTCGGGCAGCCGCTTGGCCTTGGTGCGGAAGGCCTGGCCGTAGTCCGGATCGCCGACAACCGGATGGCCGATATGGGCCATGTGGACGCGGATCTGGTGGGTGCGGCCGGTTTCGAGCCGGCATTCGACCAGGCTTGCGGTGGCAAAGGCCTGCTGTTCCACGCCGAAGCGCTCGACGACGCTGAAATGGGTGACGGCATGACGGGCGTCGTCGCGGCCCTCGGGAACGACCGCGCGGCGCACACGGTCGGCGGCGCGGCCGAGATGGGCGTCGATCGTGCCGGTCGGCCGCTGCGGAATGCCCCAGACCAGCGCCAGATAGGCGCGTTCGAGATCGCCGGTGCGGCCATGGTCGGCAAAGGCCTCCGACAGGGCCTTGTGGGCGCGGTCGGTCTTGGCCACGACCATGACGCCGCTGGTTTCCTTGTCCAGCCGGTGGACGATACCCGGCCGCCTAACGCCCCCGATGCCGGACAGGGTCTCGCCGCAATGATGGATCAGCGCGTTGACCAGCGTACCGGTCCAGTTGCCCGCGCCGGGATGGACGACCAGTCCCGCCGGCTTGTTGATGACGACCAGCTCGTCGTCCTCGTAGAGGATGTCGAGGGGAATGTCCTCGCCTTGCGGCGCGGCCGGTTCGGGTGCGGGGACCAGGATTTCGATGCGCTCGCCGGCCGTCAGCTTGCGCTTGGCTTCCAGCACCGGCTTGCCGTCGATAGAGACCGCGCCTTGTTTGATCAGCGCCTGTACGCGGCTGCGCGAGAGATCCGGGCCGAGCTGGGCGGCAAGCCACTGGTCGAGGCGCTGGCCGGCGGCGTCGGGGCCGGCTTCCAGCGCGACGGCTTCGCCGGATTCCTCGTCGGCCAATTCGTCCTCTATCAATATCGGGGTCTCTTCGTTATGAGCGCTCATCGAAACCCGTTGCGGATTGTTTAGCCATGGCCCGGCCGATCGCCGAAGAAGATGAGGAAAAGCCGCTCGACCCTGCGGCCGAGAATGTGCGCCGCAAGCTCGTTCGCTTCATGATCGTCAATCTCGGCCTTCTGTTTCTCGCCCTTATGGTGGTGATCGGCGCGCTTGTCTACAAAGCGCGCAACGCGCCTGTTGCCGGATCAGCGCCCGTCGGCGATGTCCAGGTTCCGGTCGGCGCGTCGCTCTCGGGCGACATCGTGCTTCCCGTGGGCGCCAAGGTGATCAGCCAGTCGCTCTCCGGCAACCGCCTGTCGATCGATGCCGAGCTTGCCGATGGCAGCCGGTCGATCTTCGTCTACGACATCGCCGAGCGCCGCGTGATCGGCCAATTCCCAATCCGAAACAAATGAGCCCGCAACAAATGAGCGGCTTTGCCGAACGCCGCAGCGTCGCGACCGTGGCCCTCGTCGTCGACAGTTACGACGAGGCGATCTCCTGGTATGTCGAGCGGCTCGGCTTCGTGCTCATCGACGATGTCGACCTCGGCGGCGGCAAGCGCTGGGTCACCGTCGCGCCGGCGAAAGGCCAAGGCGCGCGGCTGCTGCTGGCGGAGGCAGCCGACGAGGAGCAGGCCAGCCGCATCGGCAATCAGACCGGCGGCCGGGTTTTTCTCTTCCTCGAGACCGACGATTTTGCCCGCGACCATCAGGCGATGCTCGCCAGGGGCGTCGAGTTCCGCGAGGCGCCGCGCTTCGAGGCCTATGGCACGGTGGCGGTGTTTGCCGATCTCTACGGCAATCTCTGGGACCTGATCGAGCCGAAACGGCAAGGCTGACCGGGGCATTTCGCAAAGTCTGCGGACAGCCCGAAACCCCAGTTGCTTTTTCCAAGCGGCCAGCCTATGTAGCCGGTTCTTGAGCGCGCCCATCGTCTAGCGGTCAGGACACCGCCCTCTCACGGCGGGAACAGGGGTTCGATTCCCCTTGGGCGTACCAAGCTTCCAAAAACCGACTTTCGAAGAGAATTCCGCAGGGCTGGTCATTCCGCAGCAAGGGAGACGGCGGCTGATTCGGCTGCGGTTCTTTCGCGTGATGCTTGCTCCAACAACCTCGACAGATGCTGGAGGTGCATCGATTGCGCGTCTTCAAGCAATTGCAGGAAGGTGGCCGCCTTGCCCCGCGGCAACCGACGATGCTTCAGCGCGGCGATGCGCGCGCGCTGGCACTTTATGTGTCGCTCGGCTTGCAGAACGTGCCGTTCCGCCATCTGGATGTCATCAGTCAATGCCATCAACCGCTAAACGGTCACTGCGGGCAGAGGGTTCCGTGGGACAGGCGCCATCTTAAAAACGCAGGTCTCGATTGGAGCCTACCCCAGCTACAGCTATCGCGACAATGCAAAGCATGTCCGAGTCGGTCCAGACTGCTGAGCCGTCCGCCGGCCTAGAGGCGCTTTAAGAGCAACTTTCCCAATGGATACACTATGGGACTGCTGCGAAACTTGTCGATGATTTTCACCGGTGAAAGGTCCCAGCAGGACGTTTCACGTTTCCGCATCGGCAGACACGAGCCTGCGCGTTCGCCAGACCGCTCGACGGACTCCGTATGGTGTCTTTGCTGTTCGGCGTAGAAGGCCATGTAGCGATCGAGCGCGGCTCGAAACTCCTCCTCACGACCGGCAGGGCTTGGAGCCTGCCGTACAGTTGGGGCTTCAGTTGCTATCGTCGGGTACTCCCGGCTCCCAGGCATTGCACGCTCTCCTGTGGCTGAGCTGGAGCCAAGATGTCGAGCCGCCTACAAAACGTATCGAAGCGCGGCCGAACAGTTCCGAAAATCCCCGAAAACACATAATGTCTCGCAATGCCGGAGCAGCGGCTCGCATTTGGCCCTTTTGTGCTCAACCCCGAGGCGGGAACGCTTCTGAGGCAGGGCCTGCCTGTCGCGATCAGCTACCGGGGGCTGCTGCTCCTGTCGGCGATGGCAAGGAACGCCGGTGAGGTCCTGACCAAGTCCGAACTACTGGACGCCGCCTGGCCTGGGACCGCAGTCGAGGAAAGCAATCTCTCGGTTCAGGTCGCATCCCTGCGGCGCCTTCTCGGCTCCACGGCAGACGGAACAGAATGGATCGCAACCGTTCCGCGGGTTGGTTACCGTTTCATCGGCGCGATCGAGAGGCTCGACGAGGCAGCAGCCGCGCGAAATTCTGCGGAGCCTGAGCCTTCGATTGCCGTGCTCCCTTTCGTCAACCTGAGCGACGATGCCGAGCAGCAATATTTCGCTGACGGTCTGGCGGAAGATATCATCGTGCGGCTGGCGCGGCTAAGGTGGCTTTTCGTCTGCGCCCGCAACTCGTCCTTCAGCTACAGGAACAAAGCCATCGACGTGAAACAGGTCGGGCGTGAACTCGGAGTCCGCTACGTGCTGAGCGGCAGTGTTCGCCGCTCGGGTCAGCGGCTCAGGATCAGCGCCGAGGCGAGTGACACCTCCACTGGGCGCCAAGTATGGACAGAGCGCTACGACGTCCAACTGGCTGATTTCTTCACGCTACAGGATCAGATCGCCGATAGCGTCATCGGTGCCGTCGAACCTAAACTCTATGCGGCAGAGCATCAGCGTTACATCAGCCGGCCTCCCGCCAGCCTGGACGCCTGGGGCTTCGTAATGAAGGCGATGCCTCACATATGGAGCTGGAGCTCAGAAAGCGAACTCGCGGTCGCCGAGCAACTGCTACGCAGGGCCGTAGACGCTGACCCGGATTACCCGCGTGCCAATAGCCTGCTCGCCTGGACGATGGCATCCCGGGTGCTGCTCGGATTGGCGGAGCCGGCCGAGGTTCTTCCGAAGGCGAATGAGATGGCTCAGCGAGCCATTGCGCATGATGCCGACGATCCTTGGACGCATTTCGCCGCCGGTTACGTGCACATGATGGCACGCCGAACGCAGGCTGCCATCACCACACTAACCGATGCGATCACGCTCAATCCAAACCTGGCCATCGCACATGTCATTCTGGGCGCCGCCTACGGCTTTGGTGGAATGCCTGAGGACGGCCTGCATCATCTGGCGATCGCCGAGCGACTTAGCCCGCGCGATTCCACGCAGCAGCCGGGAATTTTGACCGTGACCGGGATGTGTCACTTCGTTGCCCAACGATATGTCGACGCAGCGAGTTTCGAGCGCCGGGCAGTGCAGCTTCGGCCACATTTTGGCGCTGCGTGGCGTACGCTGGCCGCCGCGGCAGGAATGGCAGGGGATCTCGATGAGGCGACACATGCCTTTTCAGAGGTGAAGCGACTCCATCCAAAGCTGTCGGTCCATTGGGTGGAGAAATATTACCCGATGATCCGGGAGCAGGATCGCGCCGCCTATATCGAGGGGTTGCGGACCGCCGGCCTAGAATAATGTACGCGTTTCGAGGAGCGTTGCCTCGCGAGGGGCAATTGCCACGGCGGGAACTAGGGGTTCGATTCCCCCTCAGCCATACAAGGTCTTTCGGTCCAGGTTCAGATCTAGCGGCACATGTCCCTTCTGGCGTGGTATCGCGGATTGAATTAGCATTACATCATGCTCCTCTGGCCGAAGGCGCCAGGGAATGCGGTTTCGAACTTGCCCGGCGGAAGAGGCGAGCGGAATGCGGGGAGGAACCAATGCGGAAGCTGCAGTCGCAAGGCGTTCATCACATCACGCTGGTCGGCGCCGGACGCCAGACCTCGATCGACTTCTGGGAAGGGGTGCTCGGCATGCCCTTCATCTTCGAGCAGCCCAATCTCGACAAGGCTAGCGAGAGCCATCTCTATTTCGATCCTGGCGACGGGCGGCTGATCACGGTCTTCACCGACGAGAGCCGGACTCCGGTCAAGCGGCGGACGCCGACCGATATCGGCTGCGTCCATCACATCGCCTTCGCGGTGTCGCGGGTCACCTTCCTGCAGGCGGTAGCGCGGCTCGACGAGCGCGGCATCAAGCACAGCGGCGTCAAGGACCGCGGTTTCATGGATTCGATCTATTTCGAGGATCCACTGGGGCTGCTGATCGAGCTTGCTTCCTACCGTTTCGAGCCGCCGGCCGGCTTCACCCATGCAGACGTGCTGATGGAGGCGCACAAGATCCGCGTGGCGCGCGGTGATTACAATATCGCCGAACTCCATCTGGCCGACGCCATTCAAGCGCTGGTCGAGCGGTCGCGCGAAACCCTGTCGGATGAGCGGACGGCCAAGAATCCATATTGAGCAAGCCATAAGGGGAGGAACAGATGGCAAAGGCTGCAGCGAAGAGCGTGAAGAAACCCACGGCCAAGGCCGCGGCAAAGCCGACGGCGAAGGCTGCGACGGCAAAAGCCGCGCCTAAGGCGACAACTAAAGCCGCACCTAAAGTGACGGCAAAGGCCGCACCTAAAGCCAAGGCCAAACCGGCCAAGAAGCCCGGCATAAAACTCAGCATGCTGAGGCCGAGCGTCAACAACATGACGGTCAGGGTGTTCGCGCGCGCGGCCGGCCTCGATCCCGCCGAGACCGATGCCTGGGGCCATACGCGCTCGCCTGAGTTCCTGGCGCGCAATCCGGCGCATCTGACGCCGATGATCGAGGACAAGGGTCTGCCGCGCGGCGTGCTGTGGGAAAGCTGCGCCATCATGCAGTATCTTGCCAACAAGCACGGGCTGGAGAAGTTCTATCCGAAGGCGCCAGCCAAGCGGGCGATGATCGACAGCGCCATGTTCTATCTGATCGGCACGCTTTATCCTTATGTCGCGCGCGCCACCTATCCGGCGCTCGGCTTCCCGCAATATGCCGGCGAGGTCGGCCACAGCGACGCCCATCCCGACAAGAAATCGGAAGCGCAGAAGGCGGCGATGGCCGCGATCGCCGAGCCGCTCGAGGTGTTTCACTCATTCTTCCGCAACGGCAAACCGTTCATCGGCGGCAACCACCCGTCGATCGCCGATATAAGGCTGGGGGCAACGCTCGAATTCCTGGCGGTCGTCGACTACCCACTGCCCAAATGGGCGCAGGAGTACATGGCGGCGCTGGAGAAGAAGCTCGGCAAGGCCTATGCGGAACCGGCCGGCGACGTGCGCGGCTACATCGCGCATGTGAAATCGCAGGCGAGAGCCTAGCGGCGGTTAAGGTTTCGTTTACCCAAGGCCTGTCTACTGATCTCAGTCCTCGCAGCGACCACGGATGTACTGGCGCGATGGCGAGGCAAGGGAAAGGTCGGCTCCGTGCCGGCCTTTTGCTTTTTTGCGGACATCGCCGAAATCATGACAGTATGATTGCACCATCGACGGGTGGACTGAAAGCCTATTGTCATCCTCGTCATGGATCGTACGATGCCGTCAGGGCAGAGCGACGGCGACGAGGACCTGCGATGAACACGGCAAGATTTCTGATGATGGCGGGCGCGCTGTCGGTTGTGCCCTTTCCAGCGGGCGCCACCGCACCGCTCAACGGCATGAACGAGGTCGGCGCCGCCCTGCTCGCCTGCTGGACGCCGCCGGCCAATTCGGACAATTCCTCGGTCACGCTCAGCTTCAGCTTCAAGCGCGACGGCACGCTGATCGGGCCGCCTAAAACAACCGCCATCCATGTCGCCGGCGACGACAAGGCGCGCAAGGCCTATGTCGATGCGGCGATAAAGGCGCTGAATGATTGCCTGCCGCTCAGCCTTTCGCCGGCGCTGGCGCAAGGCATTCCCGGCAACGTCTTCACGCTGCAGTTCAACTCGCCGAAGAAATGAGCGGCAGGCTCACCGTTTCAGGTCAGGCCGTGCACGCCTGACCTGGCACGCCTGAGTTGGGCATGTTTTTCCAACTCCGGCATCTCGAAGACATAGTCGCTCCAGGCCGAGTCCGGAATCTGCCCGGCCAGGTAACAATCCAGCAGAAGCTTCTGTTCCGGAGTAAGGGGCCTCGGCGCCGGCTCATGATCCAACCCAAGCGAATGGATCAGGTTCCTGGTCAGGCCAGAGACAGTGAAGTGAATCGACATCTTCAGTCTCCTGGGTGCAGCGCGGATCGCATCAGTGCCAGAAAACGTCCACCACCGGTCGAAGGTTTCATCAGCAATCCGTGATCGCGACGGCGGCTCGGTTTCTTACGCCGGCGGTTGTTCGGCGCTGTCCGGCCGGCACTGGGTCCACGGAATGAAGGAACGTTATTCGCAGATGACGCGATAGCGCTTGCCGTCTTCCCCGACATTCCTGCAGGTGAGGGGGCTCTGCTCGCCGGCTGCCGGGTCGGGCAGATCCTGGCCGAAGGACGGCTTCGCCGAAGCGGGTCTGGAATGGCGCCGGACGGTCGGGCTCGCCGGCAGGCTTGCCGGCGCGCTCGGCGGCGGGGGAAACACATTCGACACGATCTGCCGCGAGACGGCCGTTCCGGGCGGCGCCTCGTCCCAGACACGCCTGACATCCATCCGGCTTGGAACGATCACCGTGCCGTCGTCGCTTCGCGTGCAGGCGCCCGCTGCAAGCAGCGCCGGGCACAGGACGAAAGCGGCGATTCGACTGAACATTAGCAACACCTCAGCCGCTTTATAATGTGTCGTTGCCCCAATCGCCAACAGGCGGATTACCGCAACCGGCGCCACGATCCTGGTTCTCTCAACGGCATCGAAAGACAGGCGGTTGCAATCGTTATGGTTAGCGGATCGTTAATGCTTGTCGGGCACATTCCGCCGACGAACCGCGAAGGGGCGTTCGGCTGGGGGTGGCAACAGCATGGCGGACGTGGACAAGACGAGTGGGACGGGCGGCATGCGCAACCCCCTCGGCGCAACGGTTGGGCATGACGACGACACGCCCGTGGGCGAAGGCGGCGAGCAGCATCTTGCCGATCTCGAACGCACGATGGACGCCATGCGTATGGGCGTCGTGCTTCTGGACGCCCGGCTCGATACGCTGATCATCAATAAAGCCTACCGGGAGTTGTCCAAGATCCCCGAGGGGGCGGTGACTGTCGGTGCGCCGTTCAGCCGCCTGATGGATCTCAATCGCCGCAACGGCATCTATGGCGAGATCGAAGAACAGGAGTGGCAGCGCTACCTGGCCAGCCGAATCGCGGAAATTCGTGCCGGTTCCGTCGCGCCGCGCGAGTTCGTCCATGCCGACGGCCGCACGATGATATTCTCGGTGACGGCGTTGTCCGGCGGCAAGCGCCTGTTGACCTACTATGACGTCACCGAGGTCAAGCGCCGAGACGCCGAGATCGAAAGAGCCAATGCCAGGACGGCCGAGACGTTCAGCAATCTCAGCCTGATGGTAAATTCGATGCCGATCGGCGTCATCGTTGTCGATGCCGAAATGCGGGTCGAGGTGATCAACCGGGCCTTCTACGACTTCTGGAAGGTCGATCCGCTGCGCGCTCCGGCCGGCATCTCTTTTCGCGACCTCATGGAAGCCACTCGTGCCGCCGATCCGTTCGGCGGCGAGGAGCGGAACTGGCAAAGCCATGTGGCCGAGCGGGAAGCCGAAATCCGGGCCGGCGCCGCAGGCTCCAGACAGTTGCCGCGCAGCGACGGCCGCACGCTGATCGCCTCGCTGGCGCCGCTTCCAGGCGGCAAGCGGCTGATCTCCTATGTCGACATCACCGACATGAAGCAGCGCGAGACCGAGGCCGAGGACGCGCGCAGGAACCTCGCCACCGTTCTGGAATCGCTGCCGGCCGGCGTCATCATCTACGACCGCGACGACCGCTTCGTCTTCGCCAACCGCAAGCTGCAGGACACGCTGCCGGCGCTGAAGCCGGCCTGGCAGCCGGGCTGCACGTTTCGCGAAGCATTGGTTCTCGGTCATTCGGTCGGCTATTTCCGCTCGAGCGGCGACACCCAGATCGACAGTCTGTACGGCGTCGACACCGAGCGCTGGCTTGACGCCATGCTCAAGCGGTACCGTTTGCCAAATTCCGCCTACGAGCGCCTCAACGCCGACGGGCGCTGGTACCAGGTCTATGACATGCGCACCGATGACGGGACGTTCATCGGCGTGCGCGTCGATATCACCGACATCAAAGTCCGCGAGAAGGCGCTGCGCGACTCCATGCGCCAGATCGACCTCTACCGGCACGTGATGGACGAGCTGCCGGTGGCGGCCTTCATCAAGGCCGACGATCTCAGCATGGAATTCGTCAACAAGGCCTGGTGCGCGCTGACCGGACTCGCCAAGGACGAGGTGCTCGGCAAGACGGATCGTGAGCTTTTCGCGTCGGAAGAAGCCGACGGCTTCAGCAATGACGATACCGAAGTCGTGGCGACCGGCGCGGGACGCGAGATCGAGGAGGCTGTCACCCATCGTGACGGCACGGTGCGGCAGCTGATGACGCGCAAGAGCCGGCTGGTGGCGACCGACGGCTCGGTGCATCTGGTTGGCTCCAGTACCGACATCACCGAGGTCAAGGCGCGCGAGCAGGCGCTTCGGCAAAGCATGAGCGAGAACGAGGTGTTCCGCAGCCTCATCGACAATGTGCCGGTGTCGATCTACGCCAAACGCTCGGACCTCAGGCAATTCTACGTCAACCAGGGCTGGTGCGATCTCACCGGCTTCAGCAGGGAAGAGGCGATCGGCAGGACCGACGTCGAGATATTCGGAGCGGATGGCGAAGCCTTCGTCGCCGGCGACCTTGCCGTGCTGCGCACCGGAGAGACGCAGGAGATCGAAGAGACGGTGACGCTGCCCGACGGCAGCGTGCGCCATCAGTTCGCGCGCAAGGGCGCGATGATCGCCTCGGACGGCTCGCTCTATCTCATCGGCTCCACCACCGACATCACCGAGCTCAAGCAGCGCGAGGCTGAGCTCAGCGAAGCGCGGCAACGTGCCGTGCTCGCCGACCGGGCCAAGTCGGAATTCCTCGCCAATATGAGCCACGAGATCCGCACGCCGATGAACGGGGTCCTTGGAATGGCGGAACTGCTGGCAAAGTCGGACCTCGATCCGAAGCAGAAGACGTTCACCGACATCATCGTCAAATCCGGCAACGCGCTGCTCACCATCATCAACGACATCCTCGATTTCTCCAAGATCGACGCCGGCCAGCTGGTGCTCGACCCGGCGCCCTTCAACCTCGCCGAGGCGATCGAGGATGTGGCGACGCTGGTCTCGACGCGCGCCAAGGAGAAGGACCTCGAGCTCATCGTCCGCGTCCAGCCGGGGCTCGACGGCGAGTTTGTCGGCGATGTCGGCCGCATCCGGCAGATCGTCACCAACCTGCTCGGCAATGCCGTGAAATTCACCGATGAGGGCCACGTCCTGGTCGACGTGACGGGCGAGCGGGTTCCGGCGGGAACGAAGCTCACCATTTCCGTGACAGATACCGGCATCGGCATTCCCGAGGACAAGCTGAAGCTGGTGTTCGAAAAATTCAGCCAGGTCGACACCTCCTCGACCAGGCGGCATGAAGGCACCGGCCTCGGCCTCGCCATCACCTCGCGGCTGGTGGAGATGATGGGCGGCGAGATCGGCGTCGACAGCGCGGAGGGCAAGGGTTCGACCTTCTGGTTCACCGTCACGCTGCCCAGGGCCGAGCAGGGCGCGCAGCGCATCACGCCGGTCGACGTCACCGGCGCGCGCGTGCTCATCGTCGACGACAATGGCGTCAACCGCTCGATCCTGAGCGAGCAGATGGCATCGTGGACGTTCGATGCCTGCGCGGCCGAAAGCGGCGCCGAAGGGTTGAAGGTGCTGATTGCCGCCGCGGCCTATGGCGTGCCGGTCGATTGCATCGTGCTCGACTACCAGATGCCTGGCATGACCGGCGCCGAGATGGCGCGCATCGTGCGCAACACGGCGGGTCTGGCGCACACGCCCATCATCATGCTGACCTCGGTCGACCAATCGCTCGCCAATACGGCCTATCGCGACCTCGGCATCGATGCGCAGTTGATCAAGCCGGCGCGCTCCTCCGTCCTCCTGGAAACGCTGGTCGCGACCATCCAGCGCCATCGTCACAGCAGCGCCGTGGTGCAACCCGCCGTTGGCGGCGGCCCGCCGCAAGCGGCGCCGGCGCAGACGGCGGCGTCGGACCGCGCCATGCTGCAGCCACCGCCCGTGCGTGCGCGCCCACGCCCGACCGAAGCCGAGCGCGAACTCGACATCCTCGTCGCCGAGGACAATGAGGTGAACCAGATGGTGTTCACCCAGATCCTGGGCGAGACCGGATACCGCTTCGAGATCGTCGGCAACGGCCGCAAGGCGCTCGACGGTTTCGGCAAGCTCAATCCGCGCATGATCCTGATGGACGTGTCGATGCCGGAAATGAACGGGCTGGAGGCGACAGGCGCCATTCGCAAGCTCGAGCAGGACACGGGCACGCATGTGCCGATCGTGGGCGTCACGGCGCATGCGCTGAAGGGCGATCGCGAACGCTGCCTCGAGGCCGGCATGGACGATTACCTGCCGAAGCCGATCAGCCCGCGGGCGCTGCTGGAGAAGCTCGAGCGCTGGCTGGGTTCGGACATCGAGACCCGGCGCAACGCGGGTTAGAGCGAATTTGGCCGGCAGGCGGGCGCAAGGCGTTGACGCATGCGTATGGTGCGATCGCGCCATACCAAAGCAAGCCAAGCTTGGACAATGTGTCATTGATTCCGCTCCTCGGTTACGGGCGGGAGCAGCGACCGCCAACAAGAAACAGCGTCGACTCTACCCCAACGGACCTGTTTTCGGCGATGGCCAGGCCATGATCCGCTCTGGCATTCAGGCAACGCGCTCTCGTCCGGATTTTATTTCCCGGCGGCCACCATATGGCCGCCGGGATAATTTTTGATTCAAAAGTCAGACAAGTTGCTGATTCCCGCGGCAAACTTCGGCCGGTCCTTCGGGGCCTCCGCCGACCTCTCCAGACATCCTCGTCCAGACGTTACCGGGCTGACACGAAACTGTCATGCGACTGTAATAATCGAGGGCTATTGCGCTCACCGGGCGCCGATAGAACGGGTGCCGAAGACCATCTTCCGAACAGGAGCAGGCCACATGAGACATTTCATCCGCTCGGCGGCCGTTGCGATTGCAATGGCTGCGGCATCTACCTTTAGCATCGTCGCCGCGATGGCTGCCGACATTTCCGGCGCCGGCGCCACCTTCCCCTATCCGATCTATGCGAAGTGGGCCGACGCCTACAAGAAGGAGACCGGCATCGGTCTCAACTACCAGTCGATCGGTTCCGGCGGCGGCATCAAGCAGATCAAGGCCAAGACCGTGACTTTCGGCGCTTCCGACGCGCCGCTGAAGGGCGACGAACTCGACGGCACCGGCCTCGCACAGTTCCCGATGGTGATGGGCGGCATCGTTCCGGTCGTCAACCTCGAAGGCGTCAAGCCCGGGGAACTGGTTCTCGACGGCCCGACGCTGGCCGATATCTTCCTCGGCAAGATCACGAGCTGGGATGACCCGGCGATCAAGAAGCTCAACCCTGACGTCAAGCTGCCTTCGCAGGCGATCGCCGTGGTTCACCGTTCAGACGGTTCGGGCACCACCTTCAACTTCACCTACTATCTCGGCGACGTCAGCGCCGACTGGAAGTCGAAGGTCGGCGTCGACAAGGCTGTGGAATGGCCTGTCGGCATCGGCGCCAAGGGCAATGAGGGCGTAGCCAACAACGTTTCCCAGACCGGCGGCGCGATCGGCTATGTCGAATATGCCTATGCCAAGCAGAACAAGCTCACCTATACCGACCTGATCAACAAGGACGGCAAGAAGGTCGAGCCGACCGCTGCGGCGTTCTCGGCTGCGGCGGCCAGTGCCGACTGGAGCT
Organism: Mesorhizobium sp. M2E.F.Ca.ET.209.01.1.1; assembly: GCF_004010375.2. Lineage (NCBI taxonomy): Bacteria > Pseudomonadati > Pseudomonadota > Alphaproteobacteria > Hyphomicrobiales > Phyllobacteriaceae > Mesorhizobium > Mesorhizobium sp. M2E.F.Ca.ET.209.01.1.1. Next base: position 25,434 of record NZ_SADP02000012.1, read on the forward strand.
CGCAGCCGGGCTACGGCGTGATCCTGGCCAACCAGGCCGGCGCCGAAACCTGGCCGATGACGTCGGCCACCTGGATCCTCGTCTACAAGAAGCCCGACGACGCGGCGGCTACGACCGAAGCGCTCAAGTTCTTCGCCTGGTCCTACGCCAAGGGCGACGACATGGCCGCCGAGCTGGACTATGTTCCGATGCCCGACGCGGTGGTGAAGAGCGTCGAGGAAATGTGGGGCAAGGACATCGTCGACGCGAACGGCAAGCCGCTCTATTCCGGCATGTAATTCTGACGAACAAGGGAGGGCGCTTCCGGCGCCCTCCTGTCTCTTTCGAAATGCGAGGGGCTAGATGAGTGCCGCTTCCGAAGCCGTGACCGCGTCCTCCATGCGCACCAGAGAAGCGACGGTGCGCCGCTTCGCCCTCACCGATACGATCTTCCGCTCCGCCACGCGTCTTTCCGCCATCCTCGTGCTGGTTATTCTCGGCGGCGTCGCCATCTCGTTGTTTGCCGGCTCATGGCAGGCGCTGTCGAAGTTTGGTTTTTCTTTCCTGACGACCGAGGCCTGGAACCCGGTCACTGAGAATTTCGGCGCCCTGGCGCCCATCTATGGCACGCTCGTCACGTCGGCCATCGCCATTCTTATCGCCGTGCCGATCGGCATCGGCATCGCCGTCTTCCTGACCGAGTTGTGCCCGCGCCCGCTGAGGCGCCCGATCGGCATCGCGGTCGAATTGCTCGCCGGCATTCCCTCGATCATCTATGGCATCTGGGGCCTGTTCGTCTTCGCGCCGTTCCTGCAGACGACGATCCAGCCCTTCATCATCTGGGTCTTCAAAGGCATCCCCGGCCTCAACAGCCTGTTTGCCGGCCCGCCCTACGGCATCGGCCTGCTGACCTCCTCGCTGATTCTCGCCATCATGGTGCTGCCCTTCATCACCTCGATCACCAAGGACGTGTTCGACACGGTGCCCGCCGTGCTGAAGGAATCGGCCTACGGCATCGGCTGCACGACCTGGGAAGTGACGCGGCGCGTGGTCATCCCGTATACACGTGTCGGCATCATGGGCGGCGTGATGCTCGGCCTCGGCCGCGCGCTCGGCGAGACCATGGCCGTCACCTTCGTCATCGGCAATGCGCACCGCATCAGCGCCTCGCTGTTCGCGCCCGGCACCACGATCTCGGCAACCATCGCCAACGAATTCACCGAGGCCGACGGCGAGCTCTACACCTCCTCGCTGGTGGCGCTCGGCCTGATCCTGTTCATCATCACCTTCGTCATCCTTGCCATCGCACGCTACATGCTGCTGCGTATCGATCGCCGTGCGGGAGCCTGATCCATGTCGACAGCCCTGTCTCTCCACCGGAGCCGCAAGCGCAAGAACGGCGTGATGATGGCGCTTTGCGTCGTCGCCGCCGGCATTGGCCTCGCCTGGCTGGCGCTGATCCTCGGCGCGCTGATCTACAAGGGCCTGTCCGGCGTCTCGCTGGCGGTGTTCACGCAAATGACGCCGCCTCCCGGCGATGCCGGCGGTCTGCTCAATGCCATCTACGGCAGCATCGTCATGACCATCATCGGCATCGTCGTCGGCACGCCGATCGGCGTGCTGGCCGGCACCTACATGGCCGAGTACGGGCGCTTTTCACGCCTTACGACAATCGTGCGTTTCATCAACGACATCCTGTTGTCGGCCCCTTCGATCATCGTCGGCCTGTTCGTCTATGAGCTGCTGGTGCGGCCGATGGGTCATTTCTCAGCGATCGCCGGCGCCGTCGCGCTGTCGATCCTGGTGATCCCCGTGGTGGTTCGCACCACCGAGGACATGCTGAACCTCGTGCCCAATGCGCTGCGCGAGGCGGGCACGGCAATCGGCGCGCCGCGCTGGGTGGTTATCCGTTCGGTCGCCTACCGCGCCGCGATGTCGGGCATCGTCACCGGCATCCTGCTGGCGATCGCCCGCATCTCCGGCGAGACGGCGCCGCTTCTCTTCACCGCGCTCAACAACCAGTTCTGGTCGAGCAATCTCAATGCTCCGATGGCCAGCCTGCCGGTGACCATCTTCCAGTTCGCTCTCAGCCCCTACGAGGAATGGCAGCAACTGGCCTGGACGGGCGCTCTCATAATCACCCTGACGGTTCTCGGGCTGAGCATCTTCGCCCGCAGCCTGACCGGACGCAGAGAGGACAGATGAAACCGATGTTGTCCACCGACCTGAACGTAGCCGACACGACCGTCGAGAAGGCCAAGATCGAGGTCAAAGGCCTCAACTTCTACTATGGCCAGTCCAAGGCGCTGAAGGACATCAACCTGTCCCTGCCGGAGCGCAGCGTGACCGCATTCATCGGGCCGTCGGGCTGCGGAAAGTCGACGCTGCTGCGCGTCCTTAACCGCATCTACGAGCTCTATCCGAAGCAGACCGCCGAGGGCCAGGTGCTGCTCGACGGCAAGAACATCCTCGACCGCTCGCAGGACCTCAACCTGCTGCGCACCAAGATCGGCATGGTGTTCCAGAAGCCGACGCCGTTCCCGATGTCGATCTACGAAAACATCGCCTTCGGCGTCAGGCTCTATGAGAAGATCAGCAAGGCCGAGATGGACAACCGCGTCGAGTCGGCGCTGAAGCGCGCCGCGCTGTGGAACGAGGTCAAGGACAAGCTCAACGCCAGCGGCCAGAGCCTGTCGGGCGGCCAGCAGCAGCGCCTGTGCATCGCCCGCACCGTCGCGGTGAAGCCGGAGGTCATCCTGCTCGACGAACCGGCCTCGGCGCTCGATCCGCTGTCGACGGCCAAGATCGAGGAGCTGATCGACGAATTGCAGGCCGACTACACGATCGTCATCGTCACCCACAACATGCAGCAGGCGGCGCGCGTGTCGCGGCAGACGGCGTTCATGTATCTCGGCGAGCTGGTGGAGTTCGACCGGACCGAGAAGATCTTCACCTCGCCGCGTGAGAAGCGCACGCAGGACTACATCACCGGCCGCTTCGGCTGAGTTCATACGAGGACATCATCATGGCCGAACATACCGTTGCCTCGTTCGACGAGGATCTGAGGCAGATCAGCCGGCTGATCAACGACATGGGCGACCTGGCCGGTTCGATGGTTGGCGCCGCGACCAGGGCTCTGCTGGAGACCGACAATGCGCTGGCGCAGCGCGTCGTCTCCGACGACACCATCATGGACGCGCGCCAGCGCGAGCTCGACGACCGCGCGATCACGCTGATCGCCAAGCGGCAGCCGATGGCGGACGATCTTCGCCACGTGGTCGGCTCGATCCGCATGGCGGGCGATCTCGAACGCATCGGCGATCTTGCCAAGAACATCGCCAAGCGCGTCGGCTCGGTCGGCATCAGCGCCGCGCCGCGCGACCTCACACATTCGATCGATTCCATGGCGCAGCTGGTGCTGATCCAGGTCCAGGCGGTAGTCCAGGAATACACGGTGGGCGATGCTTCGGCGCTGGCCAAGCTGCGCAACGACGACGAGCGCATCGACGTCAAATACACCTCCGTGTTCCGCGAACTCCTGACCTACATGATGGAAGATCCGCGCAACATCACCGCTTGCACGCATCTTCTGTTCTGCGCCAAGAATCTCGAGCGCATCGGCGACCATGTGACCAACATCGCCGAGAACGCCTATTATGTGCTGACCGGCATGCAATTGCCCGCCAACCGTCCCAAGCAGGACGAGACGGCAATGTCGGCGCCGGCGGCCTGACGGAAAAGGTTACCCCGATGATCGCGCCACGCATCATGGTGGTGGAGGACGAGGAGCCGCTGGGGGTGCTGCTCCGCTACAACCTCGAATCCGAGGGTTACCAGGTTGAAGTGGTGACCCGCGGCGACGAGGCCGAAATCCGCCTGCAGGAAAACGTTCCCGACCTGCTCGTGCTCGACTGGATGGTGCCGGCGGTTTCCGGCATCGAGCTTTGCCGGCGCCTGAGGATGCGGCCCGAGACCGAGCGGCTGCCGATCATCATGCTGACCGCGCGCGGCGAGGAAAGCGATCGGGTTCGAGGTTTGTCCACCGGCGCCGACGACTATCTGGTCAAGCCGTTCTCGACGCCGGAATTCATGGCGCGCGTCAAGGCGCTGCTGCGCCGCGCCAAGCCGGAGGTGCTGTCCAGCGTGCTCAAGGTCGGCGACATCGTGCTCGACCGCGAATCGCACCGCGTCTACCGCAAGAAGAGCGAGATCAGGCTCGGCCCGACCGAGTTCCGGCTGCTCGAATTCATGATGCGGCATCCCGGCCGCGTGTTCTCGCGCAGCCAGCTGCTCGACAATGTCTGGGGCGAGACGATCTATATCGACGAGCGCACGGTGGACGTTCATGTCGGACGCCTGCGCAAGGCCGTCAACAACGGCCGCATGCCCGATGTCATCCGCACCATTCGTGGCGCGGGGTATGCGATCAGGGAAGACTAGGCTAGAGCCCCGCCATCCCGATGGATCGAAATCATGTTCGAGGGGCAGAACTCAATAGCAGGCGGTTGCCGATGCCGCAGTAGTGGCGATGCGGGGGGATGTGCATGAGGCCCGGCTCGCCTGGCCTCAAGCCTTCCTCCGGCTTTCCCGCAGGCGCTTCACCGTGGCATCGACGATCGGGCCGATGTCACTGCGATCGATACCCACATCCTCGAGATAGTGGTCGTTGAGCCTAGTCAGTTCCTCGATCGCGGCGATCCGGAATACTTCATCCTGGCACCAGCCCACCAGTTTGCCGAGAACGCGCCCGACACCAGAAGAGGACCAGCGACGCCAGGCATGCGGCCTTGCGTATGGCGGCAGGGACTTCACACTAGTTGTCACGTCGAACCTCCCGGAAATGTTTATGCAGTCTCTGCCTTCTCCGGCGGAAAGACCTGAAATGCTCCTGAAAGAGTTCGGAAAAGTTTCCGAAGTCGAGTAGATTTCGGCCCATGGTGACGATCCACCGAATGGGACCGTTCCGTCTCGATACCGAGACGGGAATCGTGTTTCGAAATGCCGAGCCCCTCGCATTGGGACAGCGAGCGGTTGCACTCCTGCGCGTGCTGGTGGAGCGAGCGGGCGCACCCGTCTCCAAGGCTGCGCTGATGGATGCCGGATGGTCCGGTCTCGCCGTTGAAGAAAGCAATCTAACTGCCCAGATCGCGGCACTCCGCCGGGTGTTCGGGGAAGAACCCGGCGGCGAGCGCTGGATCGAGACGCTCCCGCGCCGCGGCTACCGATTCGTCGGACCGATGATCGCGATAAGGAACCCGCCCCAAGAGGAAGGAACGGAGGTGAAGCCGGCGCTCCCCGAAGCGCCCTCCCTCGCCGTTCTGCCCTTCGTCAACATGAGCGGCGACCCCGAGCAGGAATACTTCAGCGACGGCATCACCGAGGACATCATCACCGACCTGTCGAAGGTCTCTACGCTCAACGTTCTGTCGCGCCACACCACGTTCACGTTCAAGGGCAAGGCTGTCGAGATAGGGCAGTTGGCGCAGCGGCTGAAGATTCGATACGTCGTCGAAGGCAGCGTGCGCAAGGCTGGCGGGCGGGTGCGGATCACGGCGCAGCTGATCGACGCAAGCAAGGACAGCCAGGTCTGGGGCGAGCGCTATGACCGCGAACTGAAAGACATCTTTGCGCTGCAAGACGAAATCGCGCAGGCCATCGTGGCGGCGCTGAAGATCAGGCTGCTGCCGGCCGAAAAGACGGCGATCGAGAGCCGCTCAACGCAAGACCCGAAGGCCTATCAGCTCTATCTCCTGGGTCGGCACTACCTCACGCAGCAGGGAGCGAGAAGCTTGGAGATCGCCGTTCGCTTCTGCCGGCAGGCGTTGGAGATCGATCCTGATTACGCCCGCGCCTGGGCTGTGGTCGCCCTCTGCCAAGCGTTCCTGCATTTCGGGGGATCGGAGGAGTCAGGCTTATCAGCCGCCGAAAAGGCGCTCGCGCTGGATGCGACATTGGCCGAGGCTCATGCCGCCAGGGCGCGGGCACTGGCCGCGCTGGGACGCAACGATGAGGCGCTGGCGGCCCATGAGGAATCGCTACGCCTTGAACCGGACTCGTTTGAGGTGCGAGTTAACTTTGGCCTGACCTGCCTTTACCTCGGCCGCTACGAAGACGCCATCGAGCATTGCGAGCGCGCCGCTCAGCTTCTTGAAGCAGACCATTGGGCTCTCCTCATTGCGGCTGATTGCTATCGATTGTTGGGACGACATGACGAACTGGGTGCTGCTTCACGCCGGGCTTTGGAGCGCGCCGAAAGGGAGATCGCGCTGCATCCCGACAACGCGCGTGCCTTATCGTTGGGAGCGATCGCGTTGGCCCATCTGGGAGAGAAAGAGCGCGCCGAGGAATGGGCCGCGCGAGCGTTGACGATCGAGCCGGACGATATGAGGGACTACCACAATATTGCATGCGCCTTTGCCCAAATGGGCGAGCCAGATCGGGCTCTCGATTTGTTGGAGACTTGCCTTCCCAAAGCGCACCTCCTCGCATGGATCAAGCGAGAGCCCGAGTTGATGCCCCTCCACGGCCATCCGCGATATCAAGCCCTGATTGCGCGCGAAGAAGCGCGGTTGGCTGCGATTGCGATCGGGGAATCGAGCTAAGCAGGTGGACATTGGTCGCTTGTCCGATATCTATCTAAGATATCGATGTCAGCATTTGGCGCAGAGCGGCAGCGTTCCCAATCGGGTCGTCTAGATGATTGGTTTCACCGTCAGGCGACGATCTTCCCCGCACCGCTTCTCGCCTGCATGCCCGGCGCGAAGATCTCCTGGTCGACGAAGGTCAGCGCGCGCATGGCGCAGCCTTCTCGGATCAGCGGCAGCTCGTTCGGCTCGGCGTCGAAGGAGATCGAGTTCGAGTGCTGGCCGCCGGCGGTCTGGGCGATCGCCTCTCTCAGCGCCGGCTCGATCAGGTCGAAGGCGGCCGCGCTGACGCCGACCATGGCGACCGGCGCCGGATCGATAAGGGCGAAGAGACTGCCCAGGCCGAAGCCCAGCGCTTCGCCGGCCCGGCGATAGGCCTCGCGCTCGGGGCCGTGCTTTTCGCGCGCCTTGGCGGCAAGGGCGCGCATGTCGGCGTCGCCGATGTCGATCGGCGCAGCGTCCTCGCTCATCCCCATGGCGCTGCGCCAGATGGCGTAATTGCCGGCATAGGCCTCGACGCAGCCGCGGCGGCCGCAGCGGCAAAGCGCGCCGCCCGGACGATGGATCATGTGGCCGAACTCGCCGCCGGAAGAATGCGTGCCGGTGAACAATTCGCCCTTCAGCACAAGGCCCATGCCGATGCCGTGCGAGAGCAGGATGGCGATGAAATTGTCGCGATAGCGCTCGGGATCGCGCCATCGCAGCGCCACCGCCATCATGTTGCAGTCGTTCTCCATGGTGGCAGGGATGTCGAATTCCCTCTCGAGGATGTCAGCGAACGGAATGTCGGTCAGCGGCGTGATCGGCGACCACAGCATGGCGCGCGAGTGGGAATCGGTGATGCCCTGAATGCCCATGGCGATGCGGGCGACACTGCTCACGTCGAGATCAGGATCCTGCAGCCGGCGCTGGACAATCGCCAGGCACTCGCCGATCAGCTCGTCGCGCGGCATGACGAGCGTGTCCAGCCGCCGCTGTTCCTCGGCGATCACCTGGCCGGCATAGTCGATGACGGCGACCGACAGGAAGTTCAGCGACAGCACCACGGTCAGCACCGCGGCGGCTTCGGGGTTCAGCGCCAGGCCGATCTGCGGCCGGCCGCGTTTCAATGCCGTCGGCTCGCTGGCCTTGCTTTCGGTGAGAATGCCCTCCTGGATCAGATCGGCGGAGATCGCCGAAATGGTCGAGTGGCTGAGGCCGGTGGTGGCGGCAATTTCCGTCCGCGACGGCTGGCCGGCGCGGCGCACGGCCGAAATCACCATGGCGCGGTTGCGCCGACGCAAATCGTCGTGGCGGATTCCGACCGACATCGTCTCGCACGTCCTCCCCGGTCATCGCGGCCTTGTGATGATGCCATGGCCTGTCGCTGACACGCCAGGGATAGTGGCAGAAGCCAAAGCCGATGTCATTATTTATTGCGGACCCCGAAAAAAATGCCTGGACCCATCAAATGCCATCAGAATCTCGGTTGACAGCATCATTTCGCTGCATCAGTATTTTTTTGAGGCTCGAAAAAAAGCCTCTATGCCGGCCTTCGGGCCAGTCTGGGTCGCGCCATACAGGGCGCAGGGAGGATATGATGAAAAAATTCGCAGCCGCCATTCTGGCGGGTGTTGCCATGTCGCTGACGCTGGCTTCGGTCGCCGAGGCGAAGGGCAAGGTGATTGGCGTCTCGTGGTCGAATTTCCAGGAAGAGCGCTGGAAGACCGACGAAGCGGCGATGAAGGCCGCCATCGAGGCCGCCGGCGACAAGTATATTTCGGCCGACGCGCAGTCCAATCCGGGCAAGCAGCTGACCGACGTCGAAAGCCTGATCTCGCAGGGCGCCAATTCGCTGATCATCCTGGCGCAGGATGCCTCGGCGATCGGTCCGGCCGTGCAGAAGGCGCTCGATGAAGGCATCCCGGTCGTCGGCTACGACCGCCTGATCGAGAACAAGGACGTTTTCTACCTGACTTTCGACAACAAGGAAGTCGGCCGCATGCAGGCCCGTGAGGTGTTCAAGGCCAAGCCCGAAGGCAACTACGTCTTCATCAAGGGCTCGGGTTCCGATCCGAACGCCGACTTCCTGTTCTCGGGCTCCATGGAAGTGCTGAAGGAGGCGATCGACAGCGGCAAGATCAAGAATGTCGGCGAGGCCTATACCGACGGCTGGCTGCCCGCCAACGCGCAGAAGAACATGGAGCAGTTCCTGACCGCCAACGACAACAAGGTCGACGCGGTTGTGGCGGCCAATGACGGCACCGCCGGTGGCGTCGTCGCGGCGCTGACGGCGCAAGGCCTGGCTGGCACCGTTCCGGTCTCGGGCCAGGACGGCGACCACGCGGCTCTCAACCGCATCGCGCTCGGCACGCAGACCGTGTCGGTGTGGAAGGATGCGCGCGAGCTCGGCAAGAACGCCGCCGAGATCGCCTCGCAGCTCGCCGACGGCAAGAAGATGGCCGACATCGCCGGCGCCAAGGACTTCACGACACCTGGCGGCAACACCGTCAAGTCGCTGTTCCTGACCCCGATCGCAATCACCAAGGACAATCTCAACGTCGTCATCGACGCCGGCTGGATCAAGAAGGACGAAGTCTGCGCTGGCGTTGCCGCCGGCAGCGTCAAGGTCTGCAACTAAGCTTTGCCGACACTAGACCAAAACCTTGCGCCGCGGCCCGAAGGCCGCGGCGTTTTCTCAAAGATTTACCGTTCCGCCGCGAGCGGATAGGCTTCCAGGCTGAGGTCCGGCATCCGCGTCAGACGGCAGGCCGGCGGGAGAAAATCATGACCGACACGACGTCTACCCAACCGGCAGACACCGCGCGTGCCTCGGAGCTGGGCGCCGTTGCCCGGTTCCTGAAGGCTACCGAGCTGGACACCCGCATGCTCGGCATGATCGGCGCGCTGCTCCTGATCTGGATCGGGCTGCATGTGATCTCCAGCCTGCGGCTTGGCGTCAATCCGCTCGATTTCGACAGCCGCACCTTCCTCACGCCGCGCAACCTCTGGAACCTGTCGGTGCAGACTTCGGCCGTGGCGATCATGGCCTCAGGCATGGTGCTGGTTATCGTCATGCGCAACATCGACCTGTCGGTGGGATCGGCCGAAGGGGTGATCGGCATGGTGATGGGCTTTGCGCAGGTGCATTTCCTCGTTCGCTTCGTCGGGCTTGAGCTCGGCAACCCGTGGATCTGGGTCCTGGCGCTGCTGATCGGCCTGGCGCTCGGCCTCATCATCGGCGCCTTCCAGGGCTTCATCATCGCCTATCTCGAAGTGCCGGCCTTCATCGTCACGCTGGGCGGTCTGCTGGTCTGGCGGGGCGCTGCCTGGTGGGTCACCAGCGGCCAGACCGTTGCGCCGCTCGACGCCACGTTCCAGCTGATGGGCGGCGGCCCGGCGGGTTCGATCGGCGCCAAATGGAGCTGGGTCGTCGGCATCGTCGCCTGCCTGGCGGTCATCTTCATGCATTATAACGGCCGCGTGCAGCGCAAGCGCTTCCGTTTCCCGCTGCGCCCGGTCTGGGCCGAGACGCTGCTCGCCACGGTCACCTGCGCGATCATCCTGGGCGCAGTGTGGCTCGCCAACTCCTATCCCTGGCCGGTCGGCATCGTGAACCGCTACGCCGCCGCCAACAACATCACCGTCCCCGAGGGCGGGCTGTTCATCGCGCATGGCATCGCCATTCCGGTGCTGATGGCGGTCGCCGTTGGCCTGATCATGACCTTCGTCACCAAGCGCACGCGCTTCGGCCGCTATGTCTTCGCCATCGGCGGCAATCCGGAAGCGGCCAACCTCGCCGGCATCAACACACGCTGGATCACCATGAAGGTGTTCATGATCATGGGCGTGCTGGCGACGATCGCGGCGGCGATCTCGTCGGCCAGGCAGAATTCATCCACCAATGCGCTCGGAACGCTGGACGAGCTGCTGGTCATCGCAGCGGCCGTCATCGGCGGCACATCGCTTGCCGGCGGTTCCGGCACCGTGCTCGGCGCCATGCTCGGCGCGCTGCTGATGCAGTCGCTGCAGTCCGGCATGGTGCTGCTCGGCGTCGATTCCCCGCTGCAAAGCATCGTCGTCGGTGCCGTGCTGGTCGTGGCGGTGTGGCTCGACACCCTCTATCGCAAGCGGGCCTGAGCATGATCCCGAAAAGTGGAAACCGGTTTTCGGGCGAGATCATGCTCAAGCATGAACTATAGGGAGGAGAAACAACATGGCTGACACATCCGCTCCCGCCAGCGTTCCGCTGGTCGACATGCGCAACATCTCGATCGCCTTCGGCGGTATCCGCGCCGTCGACGACGCGTCCGTCGATCTTTTCCCCGGCGAAGTGATGGCGCTGCTCGGCCACAACGGCGCCGGCAAGTCGACGCTGATCAAGATCCTGTCGGGCGCCTACAAGCGCGACAGCGGACAGATCTTCATCAATGGCGAGGAGGCTTCGATCTCGAACCCGCGCGACGCCAAGAAATACGGCGTCGAGACGATCTACCAGACGCTGGCGCTGGCCGACAATGTCGATGCCGCCGCCAATCTCTTCCTCGGGCGCGAGCTGATGACCGGCTGGGGCACGCTCGACGACGTCGCCATGGAAGCCGAGGCGCGCAAGGTGATGGGACGGCTCAATCCGCGCTTCCAGCGCTTCAAGGAGCCGGTCATCAAATTGTCGGGCGGACAGCGGCAGTCGGTGGCGATCGCGCGCGCGATCCTGTTCAATGCCCGCATCCTGATCATGGACGAGCCGACGGCCGCGCTCGGTCCGCAGGAGACGGCGCAGGTCGGCGAACTGGTCAAGCAGCTCAAGGCCGACGGCATCGGCATCTTCCTGATCAGCCACGACATCCATGACGTGTTCGATCTCGCCGACCGGGTCTGCGTGATGAAGAACGGCCAGGTGGTCGGCACCGCGCGCACCACCGACGTCACTCAGGACGAGGTGCTCGGCATGATTATCCTGGGCAAATGTCCGCCCGGCGCCATCCCCGGCCCGGGCGCGCTGAAGATCGCGGCTTGAGGTGGTGACTTAGCAAGCCGCCGACGGCCGGCTCCTGTGCCAGCCGCCTTCATGGTTTGGCCTCGCCATTGTCTTGTCACCCAGACTTGCCCATAAAGGTCCGAGCATTCCTGGACCCGGCAGTTGAAGAAACTCTTCCCCATCGTTGCTTTCATCGCCGTCGCGCTGATCAGCCTTACGATGGCGGGGTTCGCCTATTTCGCGACGCAAGAGGCGGCGCGGATAAAGTTCGAGGGCACCGCCGACGATGCGCTCAGCCGCATCGAGAGCCGCATCGACCTGCATCTGTCGCTGCTGCGCTCGACGCAGGCGCTGTTCGATGCGCGCAACGGTGACATCACGCGCGGCGAGTTCAAGGCCTTCTTCACCGCCCTCGACATCGACGACAATTTCGCCGGGCTGCGCGGTATCGGCTTCCTGAGGCTAGCCAAAGCCGGCGATGAGGCCGCGGTCGAACGCGATATCCTGCGCGACCATGGGTCGGCCCACCCAATCTACCCTGCGACGACCCAGCAATGGCGCACGCCCATCGTGCTGTTCGAGCCGCTCGACACGTCCAACCAGTCGATCATCGGCTTCGACATGTTCAGCGAGCCGGTGCGGCGCGCGGCGATCGAAAGGGCGATGGCCGACGACCAGCAGCATGCGAGCGGCATGGTCCAGCTCGGCCAGGGCGCCGGTGTGGCGCAGACCTTCACCGGATTCCTGGTTTTCGTGCGGCTGAACGTCGAAACCGCGCCCGAGGTGATCAATGCCAGCCGCTCCTCGACAGCCGGCTTTCTCTACGCCGCGTTCCGCGCGCAGGACCTGTTCCAGGTCGCGCTCAGCCATTCGCCGCTGCTGCCGGTCAATGTCGAGGTCTATGACGGCAAGCCGGAGGCCGGCAATCTGCTTTTCCGTTCAGAAGCACCGCCGGCGGAACGTATCGGCGCGAAGCTTTTGGCGCGTCGCGATATCGTCGTCGCGGGCCGGCCTTGGACGGTGCTGTTCAGGCCGACAAGCGCCTTCGAGCCACCGTCCTCGCGTGCCATCCCGGTGATGCTCGGGCTGTTCGGCCTTTTGCTCGCCGGCGCCATTGCCCTGGTGGCGCGCTATCAGGAGCGTGCCTATGACGCGAAATCGGCGCTGCACGAGACGACCGAAAAGAGCCTGCTGGAAAAGGACCTGATCCTGCAGGAGATGAAGCACCGCATCAAGAATTCGATCACCCGCGTGCTGGCGATCGCGCGGCAGACGGCTTCGCAAGCCACCGACGTCAAGGAGTTTTCGGCTTCGTTCTCGGCGCGCCTGCAGGCCATGGCCGCATCGCAGGATATGCTTACGCGCTCGCGCTGGCAGAAGGCCGATCTCGGCGACCTGCTGCGTATCGAGCTCGGGCAGGTGTTCGGCAAGGATCTTCCCGAAGGTGTGCTGTCCGGGCCGCAAGTGCTGCTCGACGAGACGACGACTCAGGCGCTCGGGCTTACCTTCCACGAACTCGCCACCAACGCGCTGAAATATGGCGAAGCCGGCAATTCGGTGGGCGCCCTCAAGGTCGATTGGAGCGTCGAAACGCGCGGCGGTGCGCGGACGCTGCTCCTGAACTGGCGCGAAGCGGGGCAGAAGAAACTGGAGGCGCCGGCAAAGACCGGCTTCGGCACCAAGCTGATAGATCTCAACGTCACGCGTGAATTGCGCGGCACGATCGCGCGCGACTATCGCAGCGACGGATTAAAGGTGGAAATCAAAATCCCGCTCGCCGAGTGAGCGGTCAAAATGGTCCCGCGATGGCGGGCTTATCAGCGGATTAGAACCGGAAGCCGGTTAGAGCGGTTCACCGTTTCACAGAAACGGCGAACGCTCTATCTCTTTGTTTTTACGCAATTCCGGACGGAAAACCGCTCACACTTTTCCTGGAATTGCTCCGGCCTCCGGTTCTTTTCTGGTATCAGTTGCAGCGAGCCGTGTAGATCCGGCCGCGATGATCGCGATACTGGCAATAGCCGTTGCGCAGGTTGCGAACCAGGAGGCCCGACCCGGCGCCGACGGCTGCGCCGATCAGCGCACCCTTGCCGCCGCCGACCAGGCCGCCCACGCCGGCGCCGATCAGGCCACCGCCCACGACATCCTGCTCGGTCGTGGTGCAGCCGCTGACAGCGACAACGGCAACCATGGCAATAATCATTTTCCGCATTGAAATGCTCCTCACTTTTGTCCTCACTTTCGGCAGTACCAGCCGCCATTTAGCATGAAAAAACGGGCTTTGCCTGCCCGATCTTACTGTTGTTTAAGATAGTCTTTTTCGGGGCGCCCGCTGTTCGACGCGACAAGCATGCCGGAAACCTCTAAAGACGCGACCAGCGTGCCGTCGGGCCGCACGTTCCAGGCGATGTGGTCGTAATCGTCCTCCAGGGCCGGATCGACGGCCAGGCATTTGCCGATAATGCGGGGAGCCCGGCCCTGCAGGTCGCCAAGGGCGAAGGGCCGTTCGGCCGTACAGGCCTGCGCGGTCTCAAAGACGCTGACCGGCACTTCGAGTTCGCGGCAATCGGTCATTGTGCTCGAGCAACCGACGACGAAGAGCAATGCGGCGATGTGTTCCATGGCTCCAAACCTCTCGCCGCAAACAACGATTCTCAACGAGCGAAAGTTCCGGGGCCGGGTTCAAAGCGCGACGTTGAATTGGATTCAGGCGACGCGCTTTACGTCCCGTTCCTGATGGCTGTCATCTACCAAGCCGCCGCACAACTTTGGTCGACATGCTCGCGGTCCAAGCCGCATGCGGGGATCAGAACAATTGCCAGGCGGCGGTCAGGGCCACGGCGGCGAGAAGCGCGACCGCGCCAAGGCGAAGCGAAATATGGGACGGTCGCGGCGCCGGCTGCGGCTCGGCATCCTGGAAGCCGCTCATCGAAACACGGGCGGCCTGCTCCAGTCTGTTCGTATCGGCAACCATCATTTCAGTCGGCCAGATCGCGCGCCGGCAGGCACGGACGGGTTTCCGGCGCATCGCCAGCCGGCAACACAGGACCGGACTTTATGGTGAACAGGGGGTTAAAGGCCTTCGCCTGCAAAGCTTGGCGCCATAGGGGCGCAATCAATCCGTCTCGAAATTTCCATGCGGGACGGTGAGGCGGTATTCCATGCGGTCCTTGCCGATCTCGAGCGTCGCGGAGCCGTTCAGCGACATCGGCACGACGCGCTCCAGCGCCACGCTGCCAAAGCGCTTTTCGTTGCGCGGCGCGTCGCCGACCGACTCCGTCCAGGTCAGCAAAAGGCTGGGCGAAGTTCCGCCGTCGGGTTCTAGCCTTGCACTCACTTCGACATGGCCGTCCGGTTGCGACAGCGCGCCATAGCTCACCGAGTTCACAGCCAATTCGTGCATCGCCAGGCCGATGTGCAGGGCGGCATTGGGATTGAGATAGGGATTGTCGCCCGCGAACCGCAGGCTTCGCGCCAGATCGGCGCTGTAGCGGCCGACCTGGCCGGATACGAGTTCATGCAGTGCCGCTCCCCGCCAGTTGGAGGATGTGACCAGGTCCTGCGAGGAAGCGAGCGATTGCAGCCGGCCGCGAAACCGCGCCAGGAACTCGCCGAGCGTCTCCGTGTAGCGCCCTGTCTGTGTGGCGATGCTCTGGATGATGGCCAGGAGGTTTTTCGATCGATGACTGACTTCGCGCAGCAACGTCTTCAGCGTCTGCTCGCGCCGTTTCTGCTCCGTCGTCTCGACCATGGTGGTGACGACGCCGAGGACTTCGCTGGTGTCGCTGCGGTCGGCGTCGATCCAAAGCTGGAACCAGCGGACGCCTTGGCTTCCTGGAATGCTGAGCTCGAGCTGGTCCGCGTTGCCGGATTCGATCACCTTGAGCTTGACGGCCCTTATGCGTTCGGCCTGCGCCGGCGAAAGCAAATCCTTGCCGTCGGCGGTTTCGGAAGCCCAGGGCGCGCTCATGTTGCGCGCCCAGACCGTTTTCATCTGCCGATCCTGATAAAGAACCGAGATTCCGGCATTGTGCAGGGCATGAAGCAAGGCTCGCCCCACCTGCATCCCGCTTTCGGCGGGATGCATCGCGATTACCTCACCGTCACGCTTTTCAGTTCTGTCCTTCGTGGGATCCTCGGGAGGCATTGGAACATCCCCGCACTCGGTCCTTGAACGGCTCAATCCGCAACTGGTTCCGACGACCATGCTCTCCAAAACGGTCCGCCGGACGGCGCTCTCTCGAGACGCCGCCCGGCGGTGGCTGGAAACCGTTTGAGGGGTGCGGCTTCCAGTGTCGCGGTCAGGCTCTCCTGAAGAGGCCTGCGATGAGCGAAATCACCAGGAAGGCGAGGAAGATGAAGAACAGGATTTGCGCGATGCCAGCCGATGTGCCGGCGATGCCGCCGAACCCAAGCGCGCCGGCGATGATCGCAACCACGAGAAATACGAGCGCCCAGTACAGCATGATGCGTCTCCTTGTTATGTCGGGAAAAGAACGTGGGTCGGTGCCGTTTGTTCCACCATTTGCTGAAAAAGACGATCCCCTTTGAAGGGACTTTTCAGATCGCAAACGGATGAGCGTCATGCGAGGCGCGAAGGCCTCGCATGACGCTCAAAACGGTCCAAAACGCGGATCAGGCGGCGGCTTTGGCCTGCCGGTCGAAGAACAGGGCCTGGCTGATCAGAGCCTTGACCATGTCGGGATTGAAAGGCTTGGTGACCAGGAAGGCCGGCTCGGGGCGTTCGCCGGTCAGCAGGCGTTCCGGGAAGGCGGTGATGAAGATCACCGGTACCGGCGTCGACGACAAGATCTCGTTGACGGCTTCGATGCCAGAGCTGCCGTCGGCGAGCTGGATGTCGGCCAGCACCATTTTCGGCCGCGTCTTGCCGAACATGGCCACTGCCTCGGCATGTGTACGTGCCGTGCCGACGACCCGGTGGCCGAGGCTTTCGACCATCTCTTCGATGTCCATGGCAATCAGCGGCTCATCCTCGATGATCAGCACATCGGTCGCGACCTGTCGCGAAATCTCGTTGCTTGCCTGCGCAAGCAACTCTGAGAACTCGTCCTCGTCGACGTCGAGAACTTCCGCCGCCTCGTCCTCGCTGAAGCCTTCCACGGCGACAAGAAGGAAAGCCTGCCTCGGCAGGGGCGCGATCGCGTTCAGATTGGCCGCCGCCCGCTGCTCCCAGGCTGTCTGGGCCTGCTCCTGCGGCACGCGGATGGCAACGGAGGTGAAGAGCCTGGCGAAGACCTTATATAGCGCAATACGGTCGCTGGAGGCTTCGGGGAAGATATTGGTGTCGGCGATGATGGCTTCCAGCATCGCGGCGACCAGCGCGTCACCGCTCTCCTGCGATCCCGACACCGCGCGCGAGAAGCGGCGCAGGAACGGAAGATGCGGAGCGATGGTTGCGGACAAGCTCATTATTTACGTCTCCCTCAGATGACGTTGCACGTTCAAGGCCATGCCGTTGCAAGCCCCTGAAAACCAACGCCGGCTTCTGGAAAAAGTTCCGCCGGCCGTGGAACTAAATTAGCAGACCGGCGTTTCGCGGTCTCGGGATGGGCAACCAGACGAAGGTTCCGCTTGCGTTGTGGTTTGAAGTCGAAGAGCGGTTCGGGTGCTGGAAATTAGGGCGACCATGAAAGAAATGTCAAAAAAACAGATGGCTGATGCCAAAAGCAGGCATCGGAACGGGGATGGCAACCCGCTTGGGGCGAACTCCGAAATTGCCCGCAAGCTCAAGCAATATTACGACGAGTTGGTCTCGGACCAGGTGCCGGACCGCTTCGCTCAGTTGCTGAGCCAACTGGAACAGACCGAACCTGCCCAGAAAAAGGACTGAGGCATGGTGGCGGTATCCCAGAGCTTCAAGACCGAGCTGCTCGGTGCGATCCCGAGCCTGCGTGCTTTTGCGGTGTCGCTGACGCAGAACGCCGACCGGGCCGACGACCTCGTCCAGGAAACGCTGGTCAAGGCGTGGGACAAGCATGAGAGTTTCCAGCCGGGCACCAATCTCAAGGCCTGGCTGTTCACCATCCTGCGCAACGAATTCTATTCGCAGATGCGCAAACGCGGCCGCGAGGTG
This sequence comes from Mesorhizobium sp. M2E.F.Ca.ET.209.01.1.1, assembly GCF_004010375.2. NCBI lineage: Bacteria > Pseudomonadati > Pseudomonadota > Alphaproteobacteria > Hyphomicrobiales > Phyllobacteriaceae > Mesorhizobium > Mesorhizobium sp. M2E.F.Ca.ET.209.01.1.1. The sequence continues at coordinate 43,108 of NZ_SADP02000012.1, forward strand.
CAGGACAGCGACGGCATCATGACCGCCAGGCTTGCCGTTCATCCGGCCCAGCATGGCCAGCTGGACCTCAAGGATTTCCGCGGCGCGCTCGAGCAGCTGCCCGAGGACCAGCGCGAAGCCATCATCCTGATCGGTGCTTCCGGCTTTTCCTACGAGGAAGCCGCCGAAATCTGCGGCTGCGCGGTCGGCACGATCAAGAGCCGTGTCAGCCGGGCGCGCACAAGGCTGCAGGAGATCCTCAAGATTTCCGGCGAGGACGAATTCGGACCTGACGCGATCTCGGCGCAAGTGACAGGCTCGAACGCGGCGTGAGCCGATCGCCAACAATTCCGATAGCATAATGGCCTCAGGCCGAGGCAACCCGGCCGCAGGCCATCGCCACGGCTTCGATCAGATCGTCGCCCGAGTAAGGCTTGGTCACCAGCCTTATGTCTGGGAATGAACCCTTGATTTCATCCGAATCCGAATAGCCGGAGGCGAATACGAACGGCACGCCCTCGCTGCGCAGCCGCGCGGCGAAATCCAGGGTCGAGACGCCGCCAAGCATCAGATCGACGACGGCCGCGTCGAAGCGCTCCGGCAGCGCCTGCCCGTCGATCTCCGCGAGCTCGCGGGCAATCGTCACATCCGCGGCGCCGTGGTCGCGGCAAAGCTGCTCGACATCCATCGCGATCAGGAACTCGTCTTCCAGGATGAGGATACGCAGTCCGTCAAGCAATGCTGGCACCTATGTCTCCTCGGCAGGGCCGCACTCATGCGCGGAATTGGCTGTCATGTCATTTAAAAAAGACATGGGGTCCGCCTCGCGGAACCCCTGCGCCCGCAAGGGCAGGGATTTCGAAGAGGGGTCGAAATGTCCAGCCAAAGCGCACGTCCGGTCGCCAGCCGTCAATATCCTTGCGAAAAGTGCCCGTTGCGGCCCTTGCCTGCATTCCGTGAGTTCGACAAGCAGGAACTGTCATTCATCAGCACCTTCAAGCGCGGTGAACTTGCCGTCGACAAGGGGGCGACGGTCCTGGTCGAAGGCAGCCACAGCGCCCATCTCTACACGGTACTGTCGGGCTGGGCCTTCCGCTACAAGCTGTTGCCCGACGGGCGGCGGCAGATCCTCAATTTTTCCATGCCCGGCGACCTCATCGGCCTGCAGGGCAGCCTGATGGGCGAGATGCAGCATTCCGTCGAAGCCCTGTCGCCAATGCTGCTTTGCGTCTTCGAACGCGAGCAGTTGCAGGAACTCTATCGCAACCACCCCGGCCTTGCCTATGACATAACCTGGATCGCTTCGCGCGAGGAGCGCATGCTGGACGAGAACCTGCTCAGCATCGGCCGTCGCACCGCGCTCGAGCGCGCCGCCTATCTTATCGCCTTCATCGCCAGCCGGGCTCGCGGCGCCGGCCTCAACGGCAAGACGCCGGTGCAGATCCCGATCACGCAACAGCACATCGCCGACACGCTTGGCCTCTCGCTTGTTCACACCAACAAGACGATCCGCAAGCTGATGGACCGCAAATTGGTCCTGTGGCGGGATGGTGGCTGCGAAGTGATCGACTATGATGGGCTGAAGAAGCTGGCCCGCTGGGAAGGGTTGGGCGAGGAACGCAGGCCGCTGATCTAGGGTATGTCGATATTCAGGTCAGGCCGGCCTGCAAATGGCGGCTTCCTGCGCTTCCGGTGCTCACGTACTTTAAGTACGCTCCGCTCCGGTTCTCGGAAGCCACCATTTTCGACTCGGCCTGACCTGAATCTCAACACGCCCTAGGGTGCTGTGAGCGACCAGGCCCGGAACCATGGTGCAGAACGGGCGTTGAAACCAACGCAAACGCAAGGAGTTAGAGAATGGCAACCGCCGCAGGCAAATCCGCAACGGACCAAGCAACCACCGCCGATCTCGAGGCCGATATCGAGCAGTTGAAGGCGGATATCCAGAAACTGACGGAGCAACTCGCCAAGACCAGCCAACACGGTTACGGCGCCGCCCGACGCGCCGCCGCGGATGGTGTTGAACAGTTGCGCGCGCAAGGCGAAGCCGCGTTCGAGAGCGTGCGGGGAAGTGCCGAGGACATAGAGGCGCAACTGATAGCCAAGGTGCGTGAGAAGCCGGTGACGTCGCTGGCGATCGCCGCTGGCGTCGGCTATCTCTTCGCCCTCCTTTCCCGCCGCTAACCGCAGATGGGGACGCTTGTCTCGCTGATCTCGGCCCTCGCCTCGGGCGAGGCCATGGCTGCCGTGCAAAGGGCGCGGATAACGGTCATCCTTTATGGGCTTGCCGCCATTCTTGCCCTCTGCGGCGTCGGCTTCCTTATCGGCGCCGCCTATATCTGGCTGGCGGCGCGCTACGGGCCGTTGGCGACCAGCCTGGGCTTCGGCATCGGGTTCCTGGTGGTTGCCGGGCTGATCATCGCCATCCACAAGCTAACGGCCCGCATGCGCGGCAAACGGCGCGCGCGACGGCGACAGGCCGACATGACGGCGGTGGGTGTTACCGCGGCGCTTGCCCTGCTTCCGGCCCTGGCCAAGAGCAGGGGCGGACTGGCAGCCATTGCCGCGCCCGCCCTCGCGGTCGTCGCTTACGCCATCTATCGGGAGAACACCAAGCCTCCGCCGCCAAGGCAAGGTCCGGACGACCTGCATTAGGCCGTCGAGGTCTTTCAGCGCTGCGGCCTGCTTAAGCATGGCCCTCACGGCTGACTTGCTGGCGAGCTTCAAACGCCTGCATCGGGCCGTCCAATGATCCTCACCCGCTCGGAACCTTCACGGCAAGGGCCCGTTACCCGATCGTGCCGCGCCCGAGATGCCCGCCGCCACGCAACATGGAGGCCAATCATGACCAAGATCGTTCCTGAAGACAAAGCCCGGCAGGGACACTGGGGCTGGCACGCCTTAAGGATTCTCATAGCCGGCCTGTTGCTGGCCTTCATTGCGTGGGGCGCGGTGGAGATTTACGGGGAATTGATAAAGTCGCCGACTTCCGGCGAGCAGCATGTCCCGCAGCCGCCCGGCGCCGAGCAGGGCACTGCTCCAGGCCAGCCGACCGCGAAACCCTGAAGCAGCGCTCTTCAAGCTGCCTTTGCGTTGACGCCGCTTGACGGAACCAGCACTTTCAACGCGCCGGGGTGGATTTCGATCGTGGTTTCGCGCTCGAGCCTGATCAGTTCGCCGTCGAGGACGGCGCTGAATTTCCTGGCGGGCGAGAGGACCTTCAGGACAACCTTGCGGGCCTGATGAACTTCCACATGCGCGCTCTGCCGCAGCCGGCCGCGCAGCATGTCGAGCAGCAGCTTTGCCAAATGGTGACGTCGGCGCGCGATGCTGACATAGATGCCGAGCACGCCGCCGGCCGGATTGTCCGCATAGGGCAGGTGGCCTTCCCCGAACAGATTGTTGGAGATGCCGATGCCCGTCGTGCGCGTCACGATCTCGGCCTTGCCAATGCTCAGGCTGACTTTCAGCGCCGGTGGATTCTTGATCGCCGCCCAGGCGGCGCGCACGGAGGCCTGCATCTTTCCAAGGCGCGAGCCGAAATCCATTTTCTCGCGCAGCTGGACCATTTTGGCATGCATGCCGACCGAGAACTGATGCACGAAAGGCTGGCCATTGGCGCTCGCCATGTCGACGGCGATCACCTCGCCATCGGCAAAGGACTGCAGCGCTGCCTCCAATGTCTGTGGAATGCCCAGGCCCCGCGCGAAGAGGTTCATTGTCCCTGCAGGTAAGATGGCCAGCGCCTTCTTGTTGTTCATGAGAAGGGACGCCGCGGTCGAGATCGTGCCGTCGCCGCCACCGGCAAGGACTACGTCGATGTTGCGCCTGGCGATGGCCTTCGCCAGCGCGGTAGCGACATCCCGGCCGGCAACGATGTCGATCTCGACCGAATGTCCCGCCGCTTCAAGCGTCTGACGCAGCTGTCCGGAAAAAGCTTCCATGTCGACGGTGCGGAGCGTGCCGCCGTCCCGATTAAGCACCGCAGCAAACCGCATACCAACTCCGTATTCCCTTCAGGCGGTTTTGAGCCGCCTGCCCCCTCAGCCGCAGGCTGGAACGAGGATGCGGCCGCAAAGGTTCCACGGAGCTTTAGCAACCCAGAGGCTGGTGGACGGGGTCGTGGTTGGAACAACACCTCGGTCACGACGTTGTGAACCTGCAGACACTGCCGCTCCGGGCCCGCCGTTCAGCGGCTGGCCGCGTGAGCGCCATGCAGAAATCAGGCACGAGGAGAGACCATCATGATCCGCACTCTTTTTGCAACAACCGCGATCGCTACACTGCTCGCAACCGGCGCTTATGCGCAGACGGCGCCCGCTCCGGCGCAACAGGCCCCAGCGACCCAAAACACGGCTCCGGTGCCGCGCGCCGACGGCGCGCTGATGTCCAACATCATCGGCGAGTCCGTCTATAATGGCACTGGTGACGATGCCCAGAACATCGGCAAGGTCGATGACGTCGTCTTCGATTCCAGCGGCAAGGCCAAATCCGCCATCATCGGGGTCGGCGGTTTTCTCGGCGTCGGCAAAAAGGACGTCGCCTTCGACTACGCGAAGCTGGAATGGGCCGAAAAGAACGGCGACCGCTGGCTGGTCGCTAAGTCGACCAAGGATGAGCTGAACGCCCTGCCGGCCTTCGACCGCAAGCCTTATGACCCGGCCCCGGCGCAGTCGACCGACACAACGCAGCCCGCCAACAACACGACGACAGCGCAGGCTCCGGCGGCCGCACCGGCCGAGCCGGTGAAGAAGGCGGAGGGAAACCTCGCTTCCAATATCATGGGCGAGTCGGTCTATAACGGCACCGCGGACGATGCCCAGAAGATCGGCGACGTGAAGGACATCGTGCTTGCCAAGGACGGCAAGGCGGACTCCCTGGTGATCGGTGTCGGCGGCTTCCTCGGCATCGGCACGAAGAACGTCACCTATGACTTCGACAAGGCCAAGTGGGCCGAGAAGAACGGCGACCGCTGGCTGGTGGCCGAGACGACGAAGGAACAGCTTCAGGCCCAGCCGGACTTCGACCGCAAGGCCTATGATCCGGCACCGGCCACGACGGCGGCCGCGAACAACGCTCCTGCAGCGACCACGCCTGCGGTGGTGTCTTCGGACACGACCTCCGACAAGGGCGCCAAACCTGCAGAGCCGGCCAAGTCGACCGCGGAGACCAAGCCTGCGACGCCGCCGGCCCAGAGCACGGCTGAAAACAAGCCGGCCGATACCGGCGCTGCTGCTACAGACGCGACCAAGACCGCTTCGATCGACAAGTCGACGCTGACGGAAATGCCCATGGGCAATATCAGGGTCGACGATCTTAAGGGGACGACGGTCTATGGCGCCAACGACGCCAAGATCGGTACCATCGGCGATGTCGTGCTGACGCCCGAAAACAAGCCGGACGCGGTTGTTATCGACGTCGGCGGCTTCCTCGGCATCGGCGCGAAGGAAGTGGCGGTCGGCATGGACAAGCTCAAATTCATGACCGACAAGGACGGCAACAAATACCTCTACACCAACTTCACCAAGGAGCAGCTGCAGGCGCAGACGGCCTATGACAAGAGCAGTTATGCCGCCAATCGCGACCAGCAGCGGATGATGCTGAAGTAAGGGAATAGGGCAGTAGGGCAGTAGGTAGCGGTTCCCATACTGCCCTATTGCCTTACTGCCCTACTGCCTTGGCAACGTATCCAGCCACGCCATCGTCCGTCAGCTCCGCCAGCGCCAGCGACTGATCGAGGTGAGCGGCGCGCCAGGCGAGCATCTTCTCCGCGAACGCCAGCCGTACCGGCAGATAGGCCTGGTCGTTCGCCACGTTGTTCAGTTCTCCCAGGTCTTTCGACAGGTCGAACAGAAGCGGCGGCAGGCCGCCACCGAAATGGACATATTTGAAGTCGGCCGAGCGGATGACGGCGAGGTTGCAGTCGCGCGATTCCATACCGAAATGGCGTTCGGCTTCGCCTTCCGCGACAGTGCGGAAGTCGAACTCCCAATGCGCGGCGTTGCGCCAGTTTCCGGGCCGGTCGCCGTCAAGCCACGGCGTAAGCGAGCAGCCGTCGAGATGGCGCTGCGGCGCGGCGCCGATCAGGTCGAGCAAGGTGGGAAATACGTCGACGGCTTCGGTGAAATGATCCACGGATGAACCGGCCGCGGCGCTCCGGCGCGGGTCGCGGACGATCAACGGAATGTGGTAGCTGCCATCGAAGAAGCCGCCTTTGCCGAGCATGAAATGGTCGCCCATCATCTCGGCATGATCGGAGGTCAGCACGATGACGGTGTCGTCCCAGGCGCCCACCGACTTGATCGCCTGCCAGAGGCGGCCGAGCTGCGCGTCGACCTCCGAAATCATGCCGTAATAGATCGCGCGGATGCGGCGAAAATTCTCCTCGCTCCAGTCCGGCACGTTACCCTCCATGCCCGGAATGAATTTCGTTCTTTTCTGGAGGGCGAGATCGTAGGCGAGGTAGGGGTGGCTCGCGGCTTCAGCTTGGGGGTTTGCCGCGCGCTTGAAGGCAGGACCTTGGGCCGGATCATACATGGTGTTGTAGGGCTCCGGCACGATGAAAGGCGGGTGCGGGCTGATGAAGGAGATATGCGCGAACCATGGCGCGCGCTTCTCCTGCTCGCCAAGCCAGCGGATGAATTCGCCGGCCAGGAAGGCGCTCGGCGTCTGGTCCTTCGAATAGACCGGCGGCGCGTTGGTGACGTCGCGTTCGGGCTGCCCTTCGGCCGGACGGTGGATGCCGGGGCTTCCGGCGCTTGTGTCTATGCCTTGCGCGCGCAGCCATGACAGCCACTGCTTCTGATGCTCGGGCAAAGCTTGCCGCACGGTGAAGCCGGGCAGCACGCCTTCATAACTGCGCAGGCGCGGATCCCCCGCCGCAAGCTGGCGGGGGTCGAGGGAGACATCGGTGTAGCCGAACAGGGTTGGATCGTAGCCCGCGGCGCGCGCCGAAAGCGCGATGTTGCCATGGCGCGCGTCGAGCGGCGTGCCGTTGCGGCAGACGCGATTGTTCATCTGGTAGAGGCCGGTATAGAGACAGGCGCGGGCTGGAGAGCAAGGCGCTGCCCCGCCATAATGACGGCGGTAGAGCACGCCCTCGGCGGCGAGCGCATCCGCATTCGGCGTCATCACCACCGGATGGCCGGCCGCCGACAGGCAATCGCCACGCCATTGGTCGCAGGTGATGAGGAGAACATTCGGGCGTCGAGGCTGGTGGTCCAAGATCGTCTCCTTGTGGAAGCGCTCAGATGGAACGGAAATCATCGGCGGCGCAAGCCAGCGACAGTGATAGATTGGTGAACATATTTCGAACAGTCGTTCACTTTTATGACACAGTCCATTCTGTGTTTGACCGCTTTGCCGCTGGCCCGCCTATCCTCATATTGGCGTGGACAGCGGCGAGGGCCGCGCAAGAACAAAGGAAGGAGCGATCATGCTCAACCAGATCCAGGGCCTGCATCACGTCACCTCGATGGCGAGCGATGCACGCCGCAACAATGAGTTCTTCACGAAAAAGCTCGGCCTGCGCCGGGTGAAGAAGACCGTCAATTTCGACGCGCCGGATGTCTACCACCTCTACTATGCCGACGAGGTCGGCACGCCGGGTTCGGTGATGACCTATTTCCCGTTCCCCGATATCGGCAAGGGCCGGCACGGCGTCGGCGAGGTCGGCACGACGGTGTTCTCGGTGCCCGAAGGCACGCTCGCCTATTGGGAAAAGCGCTTCGCCGACGAAGGCGTCGGCAACGTGGCGCGTAGCGAAAGTTTCGGCGAGAAGCGGCTCACCTTCACCGGCCCGGACGGCGACAGTTTTGCCCTCGTCGAGGACAAGGCCGACAGCAGAGCGCCGTGGGTCAAGGGCGGCGTTCCCTCCGACGAGGCGATCCGCGGCTTTCACTCGGTCTCGCTCCGGCTGAAGGATGGCGGCGCCACCGAGGAGCTCTTGAAGTTCATGGGCTATGAGGAGGTCGACAAGTCCGGCAACGTCCGCCGGCTGGCGATCAAGAACGGCAATGGGGCCGATGTCGTCGACATCGAATCGCTGCCGGGCGCTGGCTTTGCCAATCTTGGCGCCGGCTCGGTGCACCACGTCGCCTTCGCGGTCGAGGATCGCGCCAAGCAGCTCGAGGTGCGCAAGGCGCTGGTCGACACCGGTTACGGTGTGACGCCGGTCATCGATCGCGACTATTTCTGGGCGATCTATTTCCGCACGCCGGGCGGCGTGCTGTTCGAGGTGGCCACCAACGAGCCGGGCTTCGACCGCGACGAGGACACCGCGCATCTTGGCGAGGCGCTGAAGCTGCCGACGCAGCATCAGCATCTCAGACCTTACCTCGAAGAGCATCTGCAGAAGCTGGAAGACTGAAGCCATGAGCAAGGACGCTTACATCCACAAAATGCTGCCCGGTTCGCCGGGCAGCCCGCTGCTCTTCGTCTTCCACGGCACCGGCGCGGATGAGAACCAGCTTGTTGGCTTCGGCCGCGAGCTTGTGCCTTCGGCGACGATCATCTCGCCGCGCGGCGATGTGTCGGAGCATGGTGCTGCCCGCTTCTTCCGCCGCACCGGCGAGGGCGTCTACGACATGGACGACCTGGCGCGCGCGACATCGAAGATGGCGAGCTTCGTCAAGGCGCATGTCGAGGCGGCAAAGCCTTCGGCGGTGTTCGGCCTCGGCTACTCCAACGGCGCCAATATCCTGGCTTCGGTGTTGTTCGCCGAGCCCGGCCTGTTCGACGCCGCGGCGCTGATGCATCCGCTGATCCCGTTCGAGCCTCGTGTCCAGGGCAGCCTTGCCGGCCGCCACATCCTGATAACGGCCGGCAGGCGCGACCCGATCTGCCCGCCCAATTTGACGTCGCGGCTGGAGGCCTATTTGCGCGCCGACGGTGCCGATGTCACAGTGGAATGGCACGACGGCGGGCATGAGGTTCGGCCGAATGAAATCGAAGCGGCGCGGCGGCTCTTTGCGCCGGCGCCGGCTGTCGAAGGAGACAAGTGAAATGGCTGACCAATTGCCCGAGATCGAACTGGAAGACCGCGGCTCCAAGGGACGCTATGTGCTGCGCGGCCCCGGCGGCGCCGAGGCCGAGATGACCTTCACCAAAATCGGCGAGCACCAGCTCATCATCGATCACACCGAGGTGCCGGACGTCTTTCGCGGCCAGGGCGCCGGGCTTCGGCTCGTCACCCGCGCCGTCGAGGACGCGCGCGCCGCCGGCAAGAAGATCATTCCGCTCTGCCCCTTCGCCAATGCCCAGTTCCGCCGTCATCCGGAATGGGCGGACGTGTTGAAGCAGTGAGCGCTTTTACCTTCTCCCCTTGTGGGCCCACAAGGGGAGAAGGGGAAGTCTTCGCATTTGCACCGCCCGGTCATCTTGCCTAAGTTGACGGTTCGCTCGGACGAACGTCCCGCCCGTCACTGATTTGAATGGCTCCCCTGATGACCGATACCGACCTGATCCCCGTTTTCGACGGACATAACGACACGCTGCTTCGGCTCTACCAGTCGAAGGAAGCCGATGTCGAAAAACTGTTCATCGAGGGGACGCCGGGCGGCCATATCGACCTGCCGCGCGCCAGGAAGGGCGGCTTTGCCGGCGGCATGTTCGCGATCTTTCCGCCGCCGGTCGAGAAGTCGAAACGCAGCGCCGTGCCGCCGGCGCCGAGCGACAACGAGCCGTTGCCGCCCGAGCTGCCGCAGGCGGAAGCGATCACCTCCACCATCGGCATGGCTTCGATCCTGTTCCGGTTGGAGCGCGCCGGCGCGCTGACCGTCTGCCGCAGCGCCGGCGATGTGCGAGACGCCATGGCGAAGGGCTCGATCGCCGCAATCTTCCATATCGAGGGCGTCGAGGCGATCGATCCGGGGCTTGCCATGCTCGACGTGCTGCATGCCGCCGGCCTGCGTTCGCTCGGCATCGTCTGGAGCCGGCCGAACGCCTTCGGCAATGGCGTGCCGTTCCGCTTTCCGTCGTCGCCCGACACCGGGCCCGGCCTCACGGATGCCGGCAAGGCGCTGGTCAAAGCGTGCAACCAGCTCAGGATCATGATCGACCTGTCGCATCTCAACGAGAAGGGGTTTCGCGACGTGGCGGGCTTGAGCGACGCGCCGCTGGTTGCCACCCATTCCAACGTGCATGCGATCTGCGGCCATTCGCGCAACCTGACCGACTGGCAGCTCGGCGCGATCCGCGAATCGGGCGGCATGGTGGGCCTGAACTTCGCCACCGGCTTCCTGCGCGAGGACGGAAGGATGAATGCCGACACCAGCATCGACATCATGGTGCGCCATATCGACTCGCTCTTGCAGGCGCTGGGTGAGGACGGCGTCGGCCTCGGCTCCGATTTCGACGGCGCCATGATCCCGGCCCCGATCGGCGACGTCGCCGGCCTGCCCAAGCTCATCGACGCGCTCGCCGCGCGCGGTTTCGGCCGCGCGCTGATCGAGAAGATCGCTTATCGGAACTGGTTGAGCGTGCTGGAAAGGACGATCGGGTAAGCGCGCCTACTGCGCGTAGCCCATCCGCTTCAGCCATTCCTTGCCGACGCCGCGGTCGCGGATGATCGGCAAGGGATCTTCAGCGTCGAGCCGGGCGCAGATGCGGTAGACCTCCAGCGTCTCGGCATTCATCTCGCCGCGCTTGAAGAAGAACATCGCCGCCGCATAGCGGGTGCGGCCGGACCACATCTCGCCGAGCGGCGTGTTGACCAGCTGCCATTGTTCGGCGGCTTCTGCCTCCAGCTCTTCCGCTTCGCTTGCCACGGTCAAAAGTCCGCCGGCGGGTTGGCGGTTCGGCGGTCGAGCTTGATGAAGGGCCGCGGCACCACCTTCGCCTTCTTCATCAGCTTCTGGTACTGCAGCTCGCGCATGGCGTAAATCTCGACCCAGAGGTCGTCGACGATCGTATCGCCATAAGGCCGCTGCAGCGAGGCGAGCGCGATGTTGCGCTTGGCCATAGGCGACCACATCGCCGCGCTGACCAGCCCGACTTCCTGGCTCTTCTTGTAGTAGACCATGGCATGCTCGGCCGGGATGTTGCCTTCGATCTCCAGCCCGACCAGCACGTGGCGCAGTTTCTTTTTCGCCCGCGCTTCGAGGATGGCGCGGCGGCCGTTGAAGTGGCCCTTGTCCGGATCGATCATGAAGCCGAGGCCGATCTCGTCCGGCATGCGCAGACGGTCGGTGCGGATGGCATGCTCGGACGTTGTGAAGTCGGCATTGGCGACGATCAGGCCGGCTTCCAGCCGGGTGCGGTTCAGCGCGGTATAGCCGATGGCGCGGATGCCGCGCAGCTCGCCCGCCGCCATCAGCCGGTCCCACAGGCTGAGCGCCTTGTCGGCAGGCACGAACAATTCGTAGCCGAGATCGCCGGTGAAACCGGTGCGCGAGATGGTGACGGTCGCGCCGTCATGTGCGAACTCGGCAAGGTCGAAAACCTTCAGCCGCTCGACGCCGGCAAAGCCCGCGTCGCGCAGGATGGCGAAGGAGGTCGGGCCTTGCAGCGCCAGGCCGGCGACGGCCTCGGTCTCTTCCTCGACAGTCACATCGTACCGAAAAGCGCTGTCGAGCAGCCAGGGCAGATGCCGCTCCTGCGAGCACAGCCGAAAGCGCGTCGGCGATAGCCGGAACAAAGTGCCGTCGTCGAGCACGAAACCCTCGTCGTCGCACCAGGCGGTGTAGTGGACGCGGCCGGATTTCAGTTTGGTCACGTCGCGCAGCGTGACGCGGTCGAGATAGGCTTCGGCGTCCGAGCCCTCGATCCGGTACTTCGTCATCGGTGAGATGTCGAAGAGCGCCGCCTGGCTGCGGATGGCGAAATATTCAAGCTCCTCGTCCCACAGCGAATGCGGCGCGCGATAGCCGGCCCAGCTGTACCAGTCCTGCTTCAGTCCAAGCGCGTCGATGCGCGGCTGGAACGGCGTGCCCAGCCGCAGCGTGCGGAAGTGGGATTGGGCTGCTGTGCGGGCGTCGGTTGATGGCTTGATCGTGGAATGATGGTTCATGACGGCGTTCCTTCGCCGTGGAGCGCTACTTCGACGAATTTCATCCTCATGCCCTCATCGCTATGATGCGGCGCGCGGCGTTGAGGCCGGGCGCGCCGGAGATGCCGCCGCCGGGATGCGAGCCGGCGCCGGCAAGGAACAGTCCTTCGAGCGGCGTGTCGTAGCCCGACCAGCCGGAGACCGGCCGCGACATCAGCATCTGGTCGGCCTGCAACTCGCCATGGTGCCAGTGGCCGCCTGGCATGCGGTAGCGATCCTCGATATCGCCGGGCGTCAGGAGCTCGGCGTGGCGCACCGTCGCGCCGATGCCGGGCGCATAGGTTTCGAGCTCACCCATGATCGCCTTGAGGAATTTCGGCTTGCCGGCGGTCCAGCCCTCTTTCAACGCATAGGGCGCGTATTGCACCACCGCTGAGAGCACGCAGGCGCCGGGCGGAGCGAGCGATGGATCGACGAGGCTGGGCAGCGTGATCTCCATCACCGGCTCCGGAGAAAACTCGCCATATTTCGATGGGTTGAAGGCGCGCTCGACATGGTCGGGCGAAGGCGCGATGACGAGGCGGCCCTTGTGACCGGCGGCATCGACACCGACGAATTGCGGCGGGCGATCGAGCGCCAGGTGGAGCTTCGCCGCATCGCCCTTCATGCGGATGTTCTTCACCTTGCGCACGAAGCCGGTGTCGACCTCGCGCGGGCCGACCAGATCGAGGATCGTCGTCACCGGATTGACGGCGGAAACGACGGTCTTGGCGCGCAGCGTCTCGCCGGTCTGCGTGACGACACCGACGGCGCGGCCCTTTTTAACGATCACCCTGGCGACCGGCGAAGCGTGGCGGATGGAAACGCCGGCCATTTCCGCCGCGGCGCGGATGGCGGCGACGACGGCGCCCATGCCGCCTTTCGGCTGGACTTGCGCGCCGGCAAGGCCGCCTATCTCGCCGGCAAGCCTGTAGTAGAGGCTGAGCAGTGAGGTCGGCGAGCGCGGCCCGAGATGCGAGCCGAGCGTCGCGTCGAAAGCAAGCAGGCCCTTCAGCCGGTCGTCCGAAAGCTGCTCATCGAGAAGGTCGTAGACATTCATCAGAAGCACGCGCAGGAAGTCGCGCATATCTTCCTTGCCGAGCCGCTTCAGCGCCAGCGCCGTCTGGCCAAGCCCGGCCATTTCCGCAAGCGACATGTTGCCGAGGTCCGGCGGCCGGCGCGATAGGAACGGCTTCAGCACGCCGGCATAGCACAGCAGCTGCGCGCGCAGTTCCTTCCAGGCGGATTCTTCCGCAGGGCTCGCGCCGGTCAGCACCTCGCCATAGGCGCCGTGCAGCGTAAGCGGGCCGTCCTTCGACAGTGCCACCGACGGCACGAAGTTTGAGCGCTCAACCTTCAGCCCATGGCGCTCCAGCTCCAGGGTCTTCACCACATCGGGATGCAGCCGATTGAGCAGATGGGCGACGGCGGAGACGCGAAAGCCCGGCGCGAATTCCTCGGTGCGCGCGGCGCCGCCGATTTCGCTGCCGGCCTCCAGCAGCAGCACCGTGCGGCCGGATTTGGCGAGCGTGGCGGCGGCGACGAGGCCGTTATGGCCGCCGCCGATGACGATGGCATCCCAGTTCGAATCAGATGACGTCATGAGCCGGGCTCATATGCAGGGTTGGCTTGGCGAGGTCGCGTAGGATCTCGGCGGCGGCGTTGCGTCCTGGCGCGCCCATGACGCCGCCGCCCGGATGGGTGGAGGAGCCGCACATATAGAGGCCGCCGACCGGCGAGCGGTATTGCGCGTAGCCCGGCACCGGGCGGTTGAAGAGCAACTGGTCGAAGGTGAGCTCGCCCTGGAAGATGTTGCCCTCGGTCAGGCCTACCTCGGCCTCGATCTCGCGCGGCGTGCGCACCTCCATATGGACGATGCGGTCGCGGAAGCCGGGCGAATATTGAGCGATCTGGGAAATCACGCTTTCGGCGAAGCCGTCGCGGTCGGCATCTGTCCAGTCACGCCCGTTTATCTTCGGCGGCGCGTATTGCACGAAGCAGCTCATGAAGTGCTTGCCCGGCGACGCCATGGTCGGGTCGAGCGTGGTCGGGATCATCATGTCGAGGAAGGGATCGGCAGACCAGCGCCCGGCCTTCCAGTCGTCATAGGCGCGCTCCATGCGCTCGATGGAATCGGTGAAGTGCATGTCGGCGAGATAGACCGGCGAGTCCTTCGGCAGAGCCGGGAATTCGGGCAGCGAATCCAGCGCGATGTTGACCTTGCCGGAGGAGCCGCGGATCTTGAAGTTCCTGACACGGCGCAGGAAGACGTCTGGCAGTTCCTTCTCCTCGACCAGCTTCAGGAAGGTGCGTTTGACGTCGGCGTTGGAGATGACGAGCTTACCGTAGATCTCCTCGCCGCCGGCGAGCACCACGCCCTTCGCCTTGCCATTCTTGATCAGCACATGGTCGACCTCGGCGCCGGTGCGGATGGTGCCGCCGGTGGCCTTGAAGGAGGCGGCCAGCGCCTTGGTGACGGCGCCCATGCCGCCGCGCGCATAGCCCCAGGCGCCGACCGAGCCGTCGACCTCGCCCATATAGTGGTGCAGCAGCACATAGGCGGTGCCGGGCGACATCGGCCCGAGCGCCGTGCCGATGATGCCGGAGAGCGCGAAGTTCGCCTTGATGACGTCGGTCTCGAAATACTCATCGAGGAAGTCGGAGATCGACATCGTCCAGAAGCGCAGGGTCAGCGCCATCTCCTCGGCCGAGAGACCTGCGAACTTTTTCCCCAGATAGAGCAGTTCACCCAGGTCGCGCGGCCTAAAACTGGTCGGGTCGGGGGCGGTGCGCATCAAAAGCGGCTGGATGAAGCGGCACTGCCTGGTGACGTCGCACGAATAGCGGTCATAGGCCTCGGCGTCTCGCTTCGAGAAACGGGCGAACTCGCGGCGATGCGCATCGTGGTCGCGGTAGTTGGCAAGATAGTCGCCGTCGCGCGTGAACACGGCGCCGCCTTCATAGGAGATCACCTGCAGGCCGAAGCGCGGCAGCTCCAGGTCGCGCATGATCTCGGGTCGGAACAGCGAACAGACATAGGAGCAGTTGGAATAGAGGAAGCCCGGCGTCAGCTCGCGGCTGGTCGCCGCGCCGCCGACCCAGTCGTTCTTCTCGACCACCAGCACATCCAGTCCGGCGCGCTGCAGATAGCAGGCGTTGACCAGTCCGTTGTGGCCGCCGCCGATGACGATCGCGTCCCAGCCCTTCATGTGCGCAGAACCTCCATCCGGTCGCCCTATCTTCTTGTTTTTGCGCAATCCCAGACGGAAACCGCTTCACGCTTTTTCCTGGGATTGCTCGGTGCGTTTGTTCCCTGATTGCGAGAATTTGGCACGGATCACGGTTTTTTGTCCAGCCATTTTGAATGAATGTTCAACAAATTATGTTGCGTTTTCGCGTTGATGCGCTAGGCTTTGGCAACATTCTGGGGACTGATCCACATCGGCATTTTGGGTTGAGGATCCGATGATCGAGACGGCTGACGCCGAGCCGGAATATGACGAGACCGCCATCCGCTTCTTGGAGGCGTTGTGGGGCGAGGGCTACCTGTCGCCGGGCGGTCCTGAAGAGGTCGACCGCGTGGTCGAACGCCTATCGCTCAGGGGCAAGACGATCCTGGATATCGGCTGCGGCGCCGGCGGCATCACGCTGCATCTGGTGGCAACGCATGGTGCGGCCCGAGCCACCGGCTTCGACGTCGAAAAGCCGGTGATCGAGGCGGCGAGGCGAGGGGCGATCAGGCAGGGCCTCGCCGCGTCGGCTTCGTCCAAGCGCCGCCGGGGCCGCTGCCCTTCGCCGATGCTTCCTTCGACGTCGTCTTCTCCAAGGATGCGCTTTTGCATGTGCCGGACAAGGACGCGCTGTTCGCCGAGATTTTTCGGGTGATGAAGCCGGGCGGAGTCTTTGCCGCGTCGAACTGGATGATCTCGCATGACGGAGAACCGTCGCCTGAGATGAAGGCCTATGTCGCGGCCGAGGGGCTCTCCTTCGCCATGGCCTCGCCGGCGCGCTACGCCGAGGCGATGCGGCGCGCCGGCTTCACCGACATCACGGTGCGCGACCGCAATCCATGGTACCGCGAGGTCGCCCGCGAAGAGCTTTTGCGGCTCAAAGGGCCGCTCTACGCGCAGGCCGCGGCAGCGGTCGGCGCGGCCTATGTCGACAAGAACATCAGGACCTGGGAGGCGATGCAGAAGGTGCTTGACAGTGGCGAGCACCGCCCCACTCATCTGCGCGGTTGGAAGCCGGTTGGATAGCCGGCCATGCTGGAGACCGTCACACCCATGAACACCGAGGCGAGCGATGCTCTCTCCGAAACGTCGCAAAAAGGCGATGCCGAAAAGCGCGGCCGCAAGGCCTCGAAAGAGGTCCGGCGGTTGCAACTGATCGAGGCCACGATCGATTCACTGGCCAAGCGTGGCTATGCCGAAACGACGATGGCTGACGTGGCCGACGGCGCGGGCCTGTCGCGCGGCATCGTCAACTTCCATTTCGAGAGCAAGGAAAAGCTGCTCATCGCCACGCTGCAGCACATGTATGACGAGTATTCGGCGCATTGGCGCATGGCCTTGCAGAAAGCGGGCGACGATCCGGCGCGACAATTGCAGCATCTGGTGTGGGCCGATTTCGATCGATCGATCTGCAACAAGCGAAAGCTCGCGGCCTGGCTTGCCTTCTGGGGCGAAGCCAAGTCGCGGCCGACTTACCAGGCGCTGAGCAGCTCGCGCGACGCCTATTACCAGCAGGTCTTCATCGATCTCTGCACGACGCTCAAAGAAAGCGGCGGTTACGCCTATGACCCCCAGGCCATCGCGCTCGCGCTCAGCGCCATGCTCGAGGGCCTGTGGCTGCGGCTGATGATGGGGACGGAGGACACCACGCGAGAGACCGCGCTGCAGGCGGCGAACGCGTTCTTGGCCGCCGCCTTCCCGAAGCACTATGGCTAGCGAGAACTGGGGCTAGCAAAATCGGGGTTAGCAACAGCCGGCCAAACAAGACCGGCAAACCAAAAAGAGGATGGAACAGCATGAAGAAACTCAGCCGTCGCCTGACACTGACATTGGCGATTGGGAGCGCGATCGCGGCTTCGGCGGCAGCCTTCGCCGTTGCCGCCGACAAGGACCTGATCGTGTTCGACTGGTCCGGTTACGAGGATCCGAGCTTCCACGGCAAATATGTCGAAAAGAACGGCGACTCGCCGACCTTCGCTTTCTTCGGCGACGAGGACGAGGCCTTCGAAAAGATCCGCTCCGGCTTCAAATCCGATCTCGGCCATCCCTGCTCGCAAAGCGTGGTGAAATGGCGTGAGGCAGGACTCCTGCAGCCGCTCGACACCTCGAAGATCACCGGCTGGAAGGATCTCAATCCCGGCATCATGGCGATGAAGGATCTCGCCACCACGCCCGACGGCAAGGCCTGGTTCATGCCCTGGGACTGGGGCGATACCCAGCTCACCTACAATTCCGATAAGATCGCCGAAAAGGACGTGCAGTCGCTGAAGGTGTTCGCCGATCCGAAATACAAGGGCCGTGTCTCGATCGGCGACAATGTCGACGACGCCTATGCGCTGGCCAGCCTCGCCATCGGGCTCAAGGACTGGACCAAGATGACGGACGATCAGTTCAAGCAGGCATCCGACTTCCTGCGCCAAGTGCACAAGAATGTGCGCTCCTACTGGACCGACACCACCGACATCGTGCAGCTGCTTTCCGGCGGCGAGGTCGATCTCGCCTGGGCCTGGAACGACGCGACTGTGCAGTCGGCCGCAGCGGGCGTGCCGATCAAGTCCAAGAAGGACACCGACGAAGGCATCTCGACCTGGGTATGCGGCTACGTGCTGTTCAAGGACGCGCCCGGCAACATCGACAAAGCCTATGACTATCTCAATGCCGTCAACGATCCGGAAGTCGCCAAGACGCTGGTCAAGGACTGGGGCTACGGCCAGGCCAATGCCAAGGGCATGGCCGGCGTCGACCCGACGATCCTGAAGGAAAAGGGCTACGACAATGTGGAAAAGTGGGTCGACAAGACCTTGTTCCAGCAGCCGCTGCCGTCGGAACTCAAGCTCAAGATGATCGCCGAGTTCGAGAAGATCAAAGCCGGCTATTGAGCTGGATTTTAGTGGCCCGCTTGCTTGCCAAGCAGAGCAAAGTGAGCGGGCTCGCCAAAGCTTCTGAATTCTCCTAACTTCCTTCCGTCATCCGCGATGGGGGAGTTTCTCGCGCCATGAAAACCATGCTTCGCCGCCTTGCCCTGGCTGCCCTCGTCACCGTCGGCGCGGGCACAGCCTATGCGCTTGCGGAAGGCGGCGGCGACCTCGTCGTCTTCGACTGGTCCGGTTACGAGGATCCGCTGCTGCATCCGGCCTACACCGCCAAACACGGCGCCGAGCCGACCTTCTCCTTCTTCGGCGACGAGGACGAGGCCTTCGAGAAGATGCGTGCCGGCTTCAAGGCCGATATCGCGCATCCCTGCTCGCAAAGCGTGGTGAAGTGGCGCGAGGCCGGGTTGCTGCAGCCGCTCGACACTTCGAAGATCGCCGGCTGGAAGGACCTTAATCCCGGCATCATGGCGATGAAGGACCTCGCCACCACCGCCGACGGCAAGGCTTGGTTCATGCCTTTCGACTGGGGCAATACCTCGCTGCTCTACCGCACCGACAAGGTGACGGCGGATGAGGCGCAGTCGCTGAAGATCTTCGCCGACCCGAAGTTCAAGGGCCGCGTCACCATCGGCGACAATGTCGACGACGCCTATGCGCTGGCGAGCCTGGTCATCGGCCTGAAGGACTGGACCAAGATGACCGACGAGCAGTTCAGCCAAGCCTCCGCCTTCCTGCGCGATGTGCACAAGAATGTACGCTTCTACTGGACCGACGACACCGATCTCAACCAGGCCTTCACCGGCAATGAAGTCGATCTGGTCTGGGGCTGGAACGAGACCTATGTGACGCTGAAGGGGCAGGGCTTGCCGATCGCCATGAACCGCGACACCAAGGAAGGCATCTCGACCT
The DNA here is from genome assembly GCF_004010375.2 of Mesorhizobium sp. M2E.F.Ca.ET.209.01.1.1. Classification (NCBI taxonomy): domain Bacteria; kingdom Pseudomonadati; phylum Pseudomonadota; class Alphaproteobacteria; order Hyphomicrobiales; family Phyllobacteriaceae; genus Mesorhizobium; species Mesorhizobium sp. M2E.F.Ca.ET.209.01.1.1. Next base: position 62,124 of record NZ_SADP02000012.1, read on the forward strand.
GGGTGTGCGGCTATGTGCTGCTCAAGGATGCGCCGGGCAAGCTCGACCAGGCCTATGATTTCCTGAGCGCCGTCAACGCGCCGGGTGTTTCGGAGTATATGGTGAAGACCTTTGGCTACGGTCACGGCAACAGCGCGGGCATGGCGGCGATGGACCAGAAACTGCTCTCCGAGCGCGGCTTCGACAATCTCGACAAGTTCCTCGACAAGACGCTGTTCCAGCAGCCGGTTGCGCCGGACCTCAAGCAGCGCATGGTCGCCGAGTTCGAGAAGATCAAGGCCGGCTATTGAGCAGCATCATTGAAAGAACCGACGTCGTCATCGTCGGCGCCGGCTTCACCGGCCTCTCCGCCGCGCTCGAATTGAAGCGCGCCGGTATCGATTTCCTAGTGCTCGAAGCGCGTGACCGCGTCGGCGGCAGGGTGGAGGCCGTCCGCAACGGGCTCGGCGAGCTGATCGACAGCGGCGGGCAGTTCCTATGCCAGGACATGCCCGAGCTGATGGCGCTGGCCAAGGCGCGGGGCAAGAGCTTCGTCGAGACCTATATCGAAGGCGAGTTCATCACTCATCCGTCGATGACAGCGGCGCGGGCGGAGCGGACCTATCATGTCTCGATGGCGATCCGCGAGCGCATGAACCGGATCGATCCCGACGATCCGACGATTGCCGGGCTGACCGTCGCCGATTGGCTGGAACGCCAGCATGATGAAACCGATGCCAAAGCTGCTTTCCGCTCGCTGGTCGAGGGCCTGTGGTGCCTGGCGGCGGATAAGGTGCCGCTCTGGTACCTGATCGACAATGATCGCCGCATCACCAACGAGGTGTTCGAGCTGCAGTATTTTCTGGGCGACACGATGCAATCGCTGGCCGAGGATCTGGCCGCCGAGCTCGGCGACCGGCTGCGCCTGAACCAGGCGGCGACGCGTGTCGAGCGCGCCCCGCAAGGCATTCGCATCAGCACCGGCGCGGCCACGATCGAAGCGCGCGAGGTTCTGATCGCGCTGCCGCCGGCGACGGCCGCGAAGCTCGACTTCGCGCCTGCCCTGCCTGCCGAGCTTACAAGCGCGCTCGGCGTCTGGGAAAGCGGCGCGGTGATCAAGATCCTGGTGCGCTACGCAAAGCCCTTCTGGCGCGAGCGGGGCCTGTGCGGCATGGTGATGTGGCGTGACCAGCCCGGGCTTTTTGCCTGCGACGCCAGCAGGGATGCCGATCACGCCGCGCTTATCGTCTTTGTCGGCGGGCCGCTCGCGCTGGGCTGGCATCCGCTCGGCGAGGCGGCGCTGCAGGCGGAAATCAGCGCGAGGCTTGTCCAGGCGCTCGGCCCGCAGGCCGCCGACATCGTCGATTTCAGCGCGCGTGACTGGACGCATGACCGCTGGAGCGGCGGCGCCTATAGCGACCTCATCATCGATGTGACGGCGCGCGATGCCGAACGCGTCATCCTCGCCGGCGCGCCGCCGACCCATTTCGCCGCTTCTGAGGTCTCGCCGTCTTTCCCGGGTTATGTCGAGGGCGCGATCGTCGCCGGGCGCATCGCTGCCGCAAAGATTCAGTCGGCCATCGCCACCAAGGCCTCGGGGTCGTAGGCGAGGCGGATCGGGGCTCCGACCGGAATATCGTCGGCGCCGAAATCGTTGGTCTCGGTGACCGAGAGCGGTTTTTCGAGCCCCGGTATCTCGACGATCAGATGGGTGATCTCGCCGAAATAGTGGCGCTCCACCACCTTGCCGGCCACCTCGAATTTCGCCGTCGCATTGTCCCACAGAACGCGCAGCCGCTCCGGCCGGATGCCAAGCGTCGCCGCGCCGCCATTGCGCACGAAGGCCTTCGGCTTGTCGGTCCTGACGCGGCCGAAGCCCAGCGTGTCGAGCACCAGCGAAGCACCGTTCTCCTCGACGATCTCGGCCTTGACGAAGTTCATGCCGCCGAGGAAGTCGGCCACCTGGCGATTGACCGGGCGCTGGTAGATCTCCTTCGGCGAGGCGACCTGCGCGATGCGGCCGCCGAACATCACGGCGATGCGGTCGGACATCGCCAAGGCCTCGTATTGGTCGTGCGTGACCAGCACGAAGGTGATGCCGACCGCCTGCTGCAGGCGGCGCAGTTCGACCTGCATCTGCTCGCGCAGCTTCTTGTCGAGCGCCGAGAGCGGCTCGTCCAGGAGCAGAACCTTGGGACGCATGACCAGGGCGCGGGCCAAAGCCACGCGCTGGCGCTGGCCGCCGGAAAGCTCGGTGGCCCGGCGCTTGCCGAGGCCGGTGAGCGAGACCTGCGCCAGCGCCTCCTCGACGCGGCGCTTCTCCTCGCCGGCATCGAGCTTAAGCCGCTTCAGCCCATAAGCGACATTCTGCTCGACATCGAGATGCGGGAAGATCGCATAGCTCTGGAAAACCATGTTTGTCGGCCGCCGGTTAGCGGGGATGCCGTCCATCGGCTGGCCGTCGACGGCGATGGAACCGCTGGTCGGCGTGTCGAAGCCGGCGATCATGCGCAACAGCGTAGTCTTGCCGCAGCCTGAGGGTCCGAGCAGCGAGAAGAATTCGCCTTCGCGGATCGCCAGCGAGGCATTGTCTAGCGCCTTGAACGATCCGTAGCTGCGGGTCACGTCGCGGATCTCGATCATGGTTCGGTCGGATTGGGTACGCTCCGTTTGAACCCGCTCAAGCATAGAGGCCTCCCTCGCTTTGGGTGCGTCTCGCCGCGCGGCGGCGCAGGATTTCGGCAATCGTCATCAGCACGAAGGACGCGACGAGCAGCAAGGTGCCGAGCGCCAGCACGCCGGGAAGCTTGGCCGCGAAGCGCAGCTGGCCCCAGATGTAGATCGGCAGTGTCGCCTCGGTGCCGGTGAGGAAGAAGGCGATGATGAATTCGTCCAGCGAGATGGTGAAGCACACCAGTAGGCTGGAGATGATCGCCGGCGCGACCATCGGCAGCGTCACGCGCCGGAAGGTGCCGAAGGCGCTTTCGCCGAGATCGGCGGAAGCCTCCTCCAGGCTGCGATCGAAGCCCTCGAAGCCGGAGGTCAGCACGGTCATCGAATAGGGGATGCAGACCAGCACATGGCCCAGCACAACGGTGAACAGCGACAGGCTGAGGCCCAGCTGCAGCATGACCAGCAGCATCGAGATGGCGACGATCACTTCGGGCAGCACCAGCGGCGCCATGATCAGGCCGTTGATGGCGCGGCGGCCGGGATACCGGTAACGCGTGATCGAGCGTGCCGCGAGGATGCCGAGCACCGTCGACAGGATCGAAGCCGATATGCCGACCAAAAGGCTGTTCCAGGTGGCGTCGATCAGCGCCGGCGTTTTCGGCAGGTCCTCGTACCAGTGCAGCGTGATGCCGGAGAGTGGGAATTTCGGCGTCGCTGCCGTGTTGATCGAGAAGATCGGCAGGAAGATCACCGGCAGATAAAGGAACAGGATGTAGAGCGTGGCGTAGCTCGACAGCCATCCAGGCAGGAAACGTCTCATCGCCGTCATCGTGCCAGCCTCTGCAGGGCGCGGATGACCAGCACGGTGGCGCCGGCCATCAGCGAGACGATGATCATGGTGGTGACCGAGAGCGCCGCACCCAGCGGCCAGTTCGACGCCTTGCCGAACTGCGCCTGAATGGCGTTGGCGATCATGACGCCGTCCTTGCCGCCGACGAGCTTCGGCGTGACATAGTCGCCGACGGTCGGGATCATGACGATCAGCGCGGCCGAGATGACGCCGGGCGCCGACAGCGGCAGGGTCACGCGCAGGAAGGAGCGCAGCGGCCCGTCGCCGAGATCGGTCGCCGCCTCGACCAGGGTGCGGTCGACCTTCTCCAGCGAAACGAAGATCGGCAGGATGGCGAAGGTCGCCCAGGCATGGGTGAGCGTGATGATGACGGCGGTGGAATTGTAGAGCAGCGCGTCCGACGGCTCGCTGATGATGCCAAGGCCCATCAGACCGGAATTCAAGACGCCATTATAGCCGAGGATCACCTTCCACGACATCACGCGCAGCAGGTAGCTCGTCCAGAACGGGATGGTGATGAGGAACAGCCACAGGCTCTTGTGGCGACCGCCATGGAAGGAAATGAAATAGGCGATCGGGTAGGCGAGCAGCACGGTGAGCAGGCTGACCGTTAGCGAGATGTAAAGCGAGCGCCAGAGCAGGTCGCGGTAGATCGGCTCGGTCAGCGCGATCCGGTAGTTCTCCAGCGTGAAGGTGTGGTCGATGGTGAGGTAGTTCTGCGTCCAGAAGGAATGGGCGATGACGACCAGGATCGGCAGGACGAGAAGAATAAGGGCGTAGACGAAGGTGGGACTGATCAGGGCAAAGCCCTGGACGGCTTCCGATTGCAGAAGGGGATTTCGTCTGGCCCCCGCCATGCGCAACGGGGGCGACCCTTCCGCGGCAACCGTCATTGCAGCGCTCCAGGCGTGATTTCGGTAGCTGGCTCGGACTGTCCCGCCATGCGGCCTTCCCATTCGTAGCGCCGGCCGCCTGTTCCCGATTTATGCCTGGAGCGCGATGGCTCCCTGGCTTGCCGACATTCTTTCATCATGAGCGCATCCGCCGATTGAAATCAAGCGCTATTTCTGCAATATTGATTGAACGAACATTCAATATGAAGTGCTGAAAAGCCTAATTTCCTTGGTTTTCCGCGCTGTTTGATGTGCGACAGAATTTCTGCAACCCGATGGTGTGAGGCGAAGATGGCGGCTCAAAGCAAGATCAAGGCAAGCGAACTTATCGGGCCTGAAGACGACGATGCGGTCGAGCTCGCCAAGCGCCATCTCGTCCAGCCCTGGCCCTATGCCGGCTCGGTCGGCGCCGAGGCGCGCACGCTGATCGGCGAGGGCGACGGCATCTATATCACCGATGCCTCGGGCAAGCGGCTGATCGACGGCCCGGCCGGCATGTGGTGCATCAATGTCGGCCATCGCCGCGAGGAGCTGGCCAAGGTCATGTACGACCAGGCGATGGCGCTCTCCTACAACACGCCCTGGTACACGATGAACGCGCCATCGGCCGAGCTTGCACGCCGCATCGCAGACGCGGCGCCGGGCGACCTCAGCCACACCTTCTTCACCACCGGCGGATCATCGGCGGTGGAGACGGCGCTGCGCTTCATGCAGTTCTACAACAATGTGCGCGGACGGCCGGAGAAGAAGCTGATCCTCAGCCGCGGCGGCGCCTATCACGGCTCGACCTATCTATCGGCCTCGCTCAACGGCCGTCCGCGCGATCACGACTGGATGGACGGCGCCAGCGATCTGGTGATCAAGCTTTCCTCGCCCGATCCGTTCCGGCGGCCGAAGGGCATGGATGTCGCAGCCTTCACCGATTTCCTGGTCGACCAGTTCCGCGACACGATCGCGCGCGTCGGCGCGGAGCGCATCGGCGCCTTCGTCGGCGAGCCGGTGCAGGCCTCGGGCGGCGTCATCGTGCCGCCGGACGGGTATCTGAAGCGCATCCGCGAGATCTGCCGCGACAACGACATCCTCTATGTTTCGGACGAGGTGGTGACAGGCTTCGGACGGCTCGGCCATGTCTTCGCCTCCGCCGACGTGTTCGGCATCGATCCGGACATGATCACCTTCGCCAAAGGCGTCACCTCAGGCTATTTTCCGCTCGGCGGCGTCATCATCTCCGAGCGGCTGCTGGAAGAGTTGCGCCGCTCCAACCATCCGGACGCGATGTTCGGCCATGGCCTCACCTACACCAGCCATCCGATCGGCTGCGCGGTGGCGCTGAGGAACCTCGACCTGCTGGAAGAGAGCGTGCTTCAACACACCCGCGAGATCGCGCCCTATTTCCAGGCGCGACTGAAGACGCTGGAAGAGCTGCCGCTGGTCGGCGAGGTGCGCGGCGTCGGCCTGATGGCTTGCGTCGAATGCGTGGCTGATCGCGAAAGCAAGGATCCGCTGCAGCTCGACAAGAATGTCGGCAAACGCATCGACGCGCATTGCTACGAGCTCGGCCTTCTGGTGCGGCCGCTGATCAACATGTGCGTGATGTCGCCGCCGCTGATCATCACCAAAGAGCAGGTCGACGACATGGTGGCGATCCTGCGCGAAGGGATTTCGCGCACGATGGATGATTTGAGAAAGGAAGGGGTGTGGCGGGGGTGATTAGCCTCTTTCCTTCTCCCCGTGGAACGGGGAGAAGGAAGAGAGGGCTACCCCCTCGACCTTAGCGCGTCGTTCAGCCCCCACATGTCCTTTTCTTCCGGCGCCGTCTCCAGGTTCAGCACCGGGACCTGCCTGCGCAAATGGTCGTGATGGGTGCGCACGCCGTACTCCAGATCCGACAAGTAGAAGCCTTCAAAAGCCTCCGACAGCATGGACTCGTTCGACCACACCGAAAGCTGCACGTCCTCGTTCATCGTGTCGCGGTCGATGCGGTAGGCGAGGTAGCGCGCCGCTGCCTGCTCCCTGGTCTCGTCCTTGTAGCGGTAGATCGCGCCGCGCAGCAGCGTCTCGCCGGTCGACAGCGGAAACTCCTGATAGAACTGCACCGATTCCGGCATGATCGACAGCGCGTTGTTGGGAAAGATGCCGTAGTAGATCCAGGCCTTGCGCAGATGCTCCGGCAGATGCGTGGCCTCAGGCGCAAGCTTGATGTATTCGCGCACGCTCCAGCGCCGGCCGGCATGCGGATTGTAGGTGGCGAAGGACCGCGACACGCCATTGATGAAGGGCTCGTCGAAATAGGTGGCGCCATAGAGGTCCTGCAGCGCCGGATGCGCCATGGCGACGTGGTAGCCTTCATTGTCGACGTCGCGCACCGACTTCCAGTTGACTGGCGATCTCTGCGTCCAGATGCCCCAGGACGGCACCATGTCGGCGATGTTGTAATGCGCCATCTCGGCTTCGATGGGCTTCAAGAGCTCTGCCACCGAAGGCTGCGGGCCGCCCTTGCGGAAGCGGATGAAGATGAAGCCCATCCAGATTTCGAGGTCGAGCGGCATCAGACCGAACTCGGTCTTGTCGAGCTCGGGGAAGGAGCGCGGACGGGCGGCGCCGCGCAGCGTGCCGTCGAGATTGTAGACCCAGCCGTGGAACGGGCAGACCAGCGCGTTCTTGCAGCTGCCCTGGCTGTCGGCGACGACGCGGCTGCCGCGGTGGCGGCACATGTTGTTGAAGGCGCGCACGACGCCGTCCTTGCCGCGCACGATCAGCGCGCGCTCGCCGATGACGTCCATGGTCAGATAGTCACCCGGATTCGGCACGTCGGAGACATGGCCGGCGATCTGCCAGTGATTGCGGAAGACGTATTCCTTCTCGAGCTCGAGAAGGGCGTTGGAGTGATAACTCCACCCCGGCAAACCCCGCCGGTCCCAACCATTGGGGATCGCCACGTCAGGCAGGTGCGGGTTCATCGGAATGCTCTTCTTTTGTTGAATAGTCATTCAATATAGGCATATTTTTCATTGAAATGCAATGGCTTGTGGAAATATGAAAATTCCATGGCGGAAAATTCAAACTCGACTGAACCGGAAAAATCCCGGAAAATCCGGGCCTTAATCAAGGAAGCGCAACGGCGAAATCGCGCGCCGACAGCTGCCCCGGAGAAGCTCCGTTTCGATGGATTGCGAGGCGGACGGCAACGCCGCCGAGGTGGCCGATCCCGGCAGGCTTGTGTGAGGTCGTTTACAGTCGGCCGGCCGCGACAGGTGGCATTATCTGCGTCGACCAGCTTCGAACCAAGGAATGGTTGCGGCAGGGCGAGAATGCCGAGCGCTGTTTCAATCCTGTTACAGAGTCGGCCGCCGCCAATATCCTGTTGTTACCGGGTGCGATTAAGTTCGTTTCATAGCCAAAAAGAAAGATAATGAAGGGAACGACCGATGTTTGCGAAAGTTCATGCCGCCGATACCAATCGCCGCCTGCATGGCCCGGAGCGCAATGACCGCCGGCCGAAGCTTGCGCTGCGTCAGCGCGCCAGCGACCATCCGATGGCGATGTTCATGCTGATTGGCGCCTGCGCCTTTGTCGGCATGCTGGCCGCGCCTGCTTCCGGTCCGGCTTTCGCGTCGATCAACCCGCCGGCCAATGTCGTGGAAGGCGCGCAGACCACGCTCAAGACCGCCCGCCTGCCAGAAAGCGCAATCGACTTTGCCTGCAAGGGCCAGAACTGGGGCGCCGAGAGCATCGATTGCCTGCGCGCCATCGCCGAGCAGTCCGGCCAGCACCGCGAGCGCGCTGTGCGCATGATCGCCAACGCCGCGCCGCTCACCAACACGCCGAACATTTTTTAAGACCTCCCCAGAGCGCTCCCTCCTGCGCTCAAGTCAGGCTCCCGCCGCGAAAATCGGTCGGGAGCCTCTTTTTTCGGATCTACCGGTATTCAGGTGAAGCCGGCCTGCGAATGACGGTTCCCTGCGCTTCCGGTGCTCACGTACGACAAGTACGCTCCGCTCCGGTTCTCGCGAACCGCCACTCTCGGCTCGGCTTGACCTGAATCTCGGCAGATCCTGCGGCTGCGTAAGCTCAGGCCCGATCACTTATCCGTTGCAGGCCATACCACCTGCCCCGCTCAGATGTGCGCGCCGTTGTCGGCTGCGGCTTCGTCGGCGACGGCCGACAGGATGCCGCGGACGTCGAGCGTCGAGAAGGGCTTTTCCAGAATGTGCGGGCGTTGCGGCGGCGGCAGCGCTTCGATCTCCGCCTTGGCGCCGATCAGATCGCCGGTCACCAGCACGAAGCGCTTTGCCAGCGCCGGCTTCTCAGCAAGCAGTTGGCGGTAGATCGCGATGCCGCTGGTGCCCGGCATGCGCAGGTCGGAAAAGACGATGTCCGGCGGCATATGGCCGGTGAGCACATCGGCGGCAGAGGTCCAGCTTGCCACCACGCGAGACTTCAGCCCCATCAACTCCAGTATATCCGAAAGCGAGCCCGCGACGTCGGGCTCGTCGTCGATGATCAAGGCATGGCGCAACCCGCTCGAGCGCGCCGGCCCTTCACCGGCGCTCGTCACGCCGCCGGCAATCGCCGGCAATTGGACGACGAAGCGCGCGCCCTGCGGCACGACCTCCTCGAACCAGATGTTGCCGTTGTGGCGCTCGACGATCGACTTCGAGATCGACAGGCCGATGCCGGTGCCAACCCCGACCGGCTTGGTGGTGAAATAGGATTCGAAGATGCGCGAGCGAATCGCCTCGGGAATGCCCGGGCCGTTGTCCTCGACGGAGAAGCCTGGATTGCCGCGCTCGTTGCGGAATGTCCGCACCTTGATGCGCCGCTCGCCGGTGACGCCGGCCAGCGCATGTTGGCTGTTGATGAGGAAGTTCGCCGCCACCTGCGTGATATGGTCGGCGTCGGCCATGGCAAGCAGCGGCCCGTCGGCGAAATCGGTGTCGATGATGATGCCGCTGGAGCGGGCACCATAGGCGGTGACTTCGAGCGCCGAGCGAATCACCTGGTTGAGATCGGTCTCGGCCTGCTCGGTCGGATGCAGCCGCACCATAGACAGGAAGCTCTTGACGATGCGGCCGCAGCGCTCGGCGGCGGCGCGCACCTTCTCGGCCCGCACCTTGGTCTGCGGGTCGCCGGCGAATTCGTGCAGCAGCGTCGACTGCGCCACCACCACCGCCAGCGGGTTGTTGAGCTCGTGCGAGACCCCGGCGAGCAGCGAGCCCATCGCCGCCATTTTCTCGTTCTGATGCAGCTTCTCGCGCTGGCGGTTGATCTCTTCCTCGGCCTGCAGCTTTTCGCGCAGGTCGCGGATCGAGCCGAAGATCAGGCGGCGGTCGGCAACGCGCATCTCCGTCGCCGTCAGCTCGATCGGGAAAATCTCGCCGGCGGCATTCTGGGTGACGGTCTCGAGGCGCTGGCCGACCATCGGGGCGCCGCGGCCGGCCATGTAGTCGGCACCCGAGGCATAGCCCTTGCGGTAATATATCGGAACGATGGTATCGAGCAGGTCCTTGCCGAGGATGGCGCTGCGCTGGAAGCCGAACATCTTCTCGGCGGCCGGATTGAACTCGATGATCGAACCCGTCTCGTCGATGACGATGATGGCGTCGAGCGAGGCCTGCAGCATGGTGCGGCGGATCACTTCACTGGCATGCGCCTCGGATGGCGAGCGCTCGATGGCGTCGCCGATGGCCAAAGCGATGATGTGCAGCGTCGCCTCTTCCTCATCCGTCCATTCGCGCTCGGCGACGCAGTCGTTGACGGCCAGCGTGCCCCAGAGGTGGCCATGCGCGAAAACCGAGACGGACAGGAACGACTTGATGCTCTGCTTCTCGAAATCGGCCCGCAGGAAGCCGTCGAGGTCGCGCGTGTGGCCGGAGAAGATCTTGCCTTGCCGCTCGTCTTCCTGCAGGCGCTCCAGCAAGGAATCCGAGTTGATGATCGACTGCATGATCACCGTGGGCGACGCCAGCTCGCCGCCGAAATCCGGGTCGATCCAATACGCGGCGACGGACTGGGCGAAGCCTTCGCCCGGCAATTCACGCAGCCGGAAGAGGATGCCGCGCTGGCAATCCATCTTGCGGCACATCGTGCCCAATATGTCGTCCATCTCGCGCTGCCAGTCGCCGGCCTCGCGCAGGCGGCGCACGACATGGACGGCCGCCATCGCGGCGCCGCCCGGGCGCGAGCCATGCGTATCGGTGCGAGCTGCATCAGCAGTCATGGTCATTCCAGGCCTGGACGTAGTCGTTCAGAGCATCCCTCCGTACTGACGGAAACGGCGAACCGCTCTATCGCTTTGTTTTGACGCAATTCCGGACGGAAGGCTACGGCGAAACCGCCGAGCCAACCGCTCGCACTTCCCCGGACCTGCCCTAGTTGGCGTCACCGCTCGGCAGCGAAAAGATATAGCCTTCGCCGCGCACCGTGCGCAGGAATTTCGGATTGGCGGGGTCGGCCTCGATCTTCTTTCGCAGCCGCATGATGCGGATGTCGACCGCGCGCGAGGATTCCGGATCCTCGACGAAGCCGATGGCTTCCGAAATCGCCGCCCGCGTCAGGAGCCGGTTGGCGCGGGTGAGGAAAACCTCGAGCACGTCGAACTCGCTCTTGGCCATCTCGATCACCGCGCCATTGGCGGCAGTGACCAGCCTGCCGTCGAAATCGGCCTGGAAGCCGCCGAAATTCATGAAGCGACGATTGCCGGCTTCGGCCTTCGCGGCTTGCGGCTCGGCCGGCTGCGGCACGCGGCGCAAAACGCTGCGTACCCGCGCCAGCACCTCGCGCAATTCGTATGGCTTGACGATGTAATCGTCGGCGCCGAGTTCCAGCCCGACAATGCGGTCGAGCGCGGTGCCGGCGGCGGTCGCATAGATGATGCCGATCTGCGTTTTCGAGCGCAGCCAGCGGCCGAGCGACAGTCCGTCCTCGCCGGGCATGGCGATGTCGAGGATGGCAAGGTGAAAGGGCTGCGTTTCGAACAGCGCGCGCGCCGCCACGGCATTCTCGGCCGTCACGACATCATAGCCGCTGGCGCCGAGATACTCGGCCACGGCCTCCCTCAGATCCGGTTCGTCCTCGACGACGATGATGCGTGCCTTCACGACGCGCTCGCTCCCGCTTTCAGCGGAAAGTAGATTGGGTATAAACATGATGTCCAGCACTCATCTCGAGTTGTCTGTGGCGGGTGGAGAAAAATGGCCGCACGATCCGTCATTGCGCTTGTATCCGTCGCCGAGGTGGTGGCGGGCGATCTGGCCGCCCATCTCGATCGGCGCGGGCACGATGTGCGCCAGGCGCGCCAGCCCTGGGAGGCGGAGACGCTGCTTTCGGCCGGCGGCATCGATGTCGTGGTGGTCGGCGACGAGGTCACCCAGGCCGAGAGCCGCGAACTGCTCAAGCGGTACAGCAGCCAGGGCGGGGGCGGCGAAGGCGGTCCCGACTTCATCCTGATCTGCCGGCCGCGCGACCTTGTCGACAAGGTGCTGGCGCTCGAGCTGGGTGCTGCCGACGTGATCGAAAGCCCGCTCAACGTGCGCGAGCTTGCCGCGCGCATCGGCGGCCTGCTGATGAGGCGCGGCAGGGCCCCCGGAGAACTGATCGTGCTGGAGAACGCCACCGTCGACCTGCGATCGGCTATGGTCATGCATCGCTCGGGGGCGGAGGATCAGCTTTCCCCGGGACAGGTGGCGTTGCTGAAGCTGTTCCTGGCCAGCCCGCGCAAGGTGCTGACGCGCGACGACATCATTGCCGCGGCCCCGGCTGAGAATGCGGACGCCTTCGACCGTTCGATCGATTCGCGCATCGTGCGGCTGCGCCGCAAGCTCGACACCGATACCATCACCACCATCAGGGGCGCCGGCTATCGTTTCGATCCGCCGGCGTCGCGCAATGAATGAATTCAAGTGAGCGAGGCTTCCGCGCATCGGATTCCCCAAAGCGGTGGTCATTTTGGGGCCGGCGCCTGGCGCTCAGCGCACCACGATGATCGAGGGGCCGGATAGAATGTCGGCGCCGGCGGTTGTCTCGGCGTGGGCGCGCTCCTTGAGCAGCACCGTCGCCAGCGCGGCAAAGCCGAGCAAGCCTTGAGCGTAGAGCAGTGCCGAAAGCACCGAGGCAGCAAATGTCGTCTTCATCTCTTTAAATCCCAATCGCGAAATCGTCGGTGCTTCAGGAAACTCCCGAAGCGCCCGCGCCGCTGACGGAGCCCCCCGCTGCGGCGCGGGCCTTCGGTCCTCTCGGCAGCAAGTAGCCGGAGGGGCCGCGCGTCCTCATCAGCCGGAGGCCGACCCGCCAGAGGGCCTTCAGCCGGTGGACGCGCAGGCTGGAGACAATCCAGACCGTGGCGATGAACAGAGCCATGTGCAGTGTCGAAACCTCGCCGGACGTCATCGCCGCCAGCGCCGTCACCGGGCTGCCGGCCACCGAGCCGGCGCCGCCGAGCGCGATTGCCGCGATGCTGATCCTGAGAAGCCAGGAGCGGAGTTTCGATTTCCTGCCCATTTTCGTTTGCAGATGTCTGTTCCCGTTGCGTCAAATCTGCCGCCGGCCTGTATCCAGATCATGCCGCCGTGGCTGCACTTTGTTGCAGTTTGGTTTCGAAGGTGGGCGTAAATGTTTCATATACAAATGAAATGAACTTTCGTTTCCGAACCAAGCCCATTGTGTAGCCGTCCGCCCACCGCGTCTCAGAAGAGGTCCGATGTAACAGCTGGGCGGAGCTTTTGTTAACTTATGGAAACGAATTCGAAACAGAAACGAGCATCAAGCGAAATAGCTCGGAAACGGACGAGCACGATAAGAGCCCATCGAAATTGAAGCCGGACACAACGGCAAAAACAGAGAGGGATCCGTCATGCATACCGCCATTTCCGCCAAGCTCATCAATATCGCCGCCGCCGCGCTCACCGGCGCCGCGCTGCTCTTTGGCGCCGGCAATGCCGCTCACGCCAACCAGATCGTAGCCAAGGTCTCGCTGTCGCAGCAGATCATGGAAGTCACGGTCGACGGCCGCCCGACCTACACGTGGAAGGTGTCGACCGGCGACAGAAGGCACATCACGCCGACCGGTTCGTTCAAGCCGACGCGTATGCATGAGATGTGGTATTCAAAAAAATACGACAACGCGCCGATGCCGCATTCGGTGTTCTTCAGCGGCGGCTATGCCGTCCACGCCACCTATGCCATCAGCCGTCTCGGCAGCCCGGCCTCGCATGGCTGCGTGCGGCTGCATCCGGATGCGGCGGCCGACTTCTATCAGCTCGTCGAGGCCTTCGGCCCCGGCAACACCAGCATCGTGATCGTCAAGTAGCAAAAGAGGCCGGGAACCCCGGCCTCTTTTGAGAATAGCGAATAGCGTCTTCCGGCGCGAACGCCTTTTCTTTCCCTATTCGCTACTCCCTATTCGCTATTGCCTCCGCTCAGCTCGGCAACGCCGGCATCAGCTTCGGATCAGGCTTCTCGGCGAGATGCGGCAGGTCCTTGCTGGCGATGAAGGTGTAGAACATCGGCACGACGAAGAGCGTGAACATGGTGCCGACCAGGATGCCGGTGAAGATGACCAGGCCCATCGAATAGCGGGCGGCCGCGCCCGCGCCGCTGGAGATGATCAGCGGCACGACGCCCAGCGCCATGGCCGCCGTCGTCATCAGGATCGGCCGCAGGCGCACCTTGGCCGAAGCGATGATGGCGTCGCGGCGGCGCATGCCGTGGATCTCACGCTGCTGGTTGGCGAACTCCACCAGCAGAATGCCGTGCTTGGTGATCAGGCCGATCAGCGTGATCAGGCCGACCTGGGTGTAGATGTTGAGCGTCCCCAGCCCGATGTTTAGCGGCACGATGGCGCCGAAGATCGACAGCGGCACCGCCATCATGATGATCAGCGGGTCGCGGAAGCTCTCGAACTGGGCCGCCAGCACTAGATAGATCACGACCACCGCCGCGGCGAAGGCGATCAGGATGGTGTTGCCCTGTTCCTTCTCTTGCCGCGACTGACCGGAATAGTCGACGAAGAAGGTGTCCGGCAGGGTCTCCTTGGCGAGATCCTCCAGCACCTTCAAGCCGTCGCCGGTGGTCACGCCGGGCAGTGGCAAGGCCGAGATCGTCGAGGAGTTCAGCTGGTTGAACTGCTCGATGGCGGCCGGCGAGGCATTGGTCGAGATCTTCACCACAGCCGACAGCGGCACCATCTTGCCGTCGACACTGCGAACGAAATATTCGCCGAGCTTCTCGGGGTTGTCGCGGAATTCCTGCGGCACCTGCGGGATGATGTCGTAGCTGTTGGAATCGCGGTCGAACTGGGCCACCTCGGCGCCGCCGACAAGCAGCGTCAACGTGTTGCCGATATCGGCGATCGGCAGGTTCAACGCCGCCGCGCGCTCGCGGTCGATGGTGACGGTCACCTGCGGCGCGTCGTAGGCCATGGAGTTCTGGACGACGATGAAGCGGCCGGAAGCCTGCGCCTTGTTCTTGATCTTCTCCGCCTGGTCGAAGACCTCGGAAGGATCGCCGATCGAGCGAACCACCATGGAGATGGGCAGACCGCCGCCGGAGCCGGGCAGCGTCGGCGGCGCGAAGACGAAGGCCTGAACGCCGGCGACCTTGGCGAGCCGTGCGGTGATGTCGGCCTGCAGTTCCTTCGAACTGCGCTTGCGGTCGGCCCAATCCTTGAAGGCGAAGCCGACGAAAGCACCGTTGGTCGCGCCGCCGAAGGCGACGGCCGAGAATTGCGCCCTGGTCTCCGGGATATCCCTCACCAGGCCGAGCATCTGGTTGACGTAGGTCTCCGTGTAGTCCGACGTCGCGTAGCGCGGCGCAGTCACGATCGAGAGCAGGAAGCCCTGATCTTCCTCCGGCGCAAGCTCGGTCGAGGTCTTGGTGAACATGAAGCCGGTAAGCGCAACAAGCGCCACGACGATGATCAACGTCACCGGCCGGTTTCTCAAGGAGGCGGTGACCGCGCGCTCGTAGACATGCTCGACTCGGCCGAAGATACCATCGACGATGCGCTGGAAGCGGCCATGCGCGCCGGCCTTCAGCAGGCGCGCCGACATCATCGGCGTGATGGTCACCGCGATCAGGCCGGACAGCACCACGGAGCCGGCTAGCGTGACCGCGAATTCGCGGAACAGCGCGCCGGTCAGACCGCCGGTGAAGGCAAGCGGCGCGAACACCGCGGCCAGCGTGATGGTCATGGCGACGATGGCCGAGAAGATCTCGCGCATGCCGTTGAAGGCCGCCTGCATCGGCGACATGTGGTCCTCTTCCATGTGGCGATGGATGTTTTCCACCACCACGATGGCATCGTCGACGACGAGGCCGATCGCCAGCACCATGGCAAGCAGCGACAGAAGGTTGATCGAGTAGCCGACTGCAAACAGGATGAAGCAGACGCCGATCAGCGACAGCGGGATCGTCACGATCGGCATCATCACCGAGCGGAACGAGCCCAGGAACAGAAGGATCACCACGATGACGATGGCAACCGCCTCGCCGATGGTCTTGAACACTTCCTCGATCGAGGCGCTGATCTGGCCGGTGGCGTCGTAGACGACCTCGATCGTCATGCCTTTCGGCAGCGTTTCCTGAATCACCGGCACGAGCTTGGTGACCGCGGCCGCGGTCGTCAGCGGGTTGGCGGCAGGCGTCGGGAAGATGGCAAGGAAAGTGCCGGGCTTGCCGTTGAAGCTCACCCTGGTGTCGGTGTTCTCTGCGCCGAGCTCGACACGCGCGACATCGCGCAGGCGCACAACCTCGCCGTTCGTCGAGCGGATCGGGAGCTGGGCGAACGCCTCCGGCGTCTGCAGGGTCGAATGCACGGTGATCGAGGAGACCACATACTCGTTCTGGGTGTTGCCGGGCGCCGACAGGAAGTTCGAGTTGTTGATCGCGGTCAGCACGTCCACGGCCGTGGCGCCACGCGCGGCGAGGCGGATCGGATCGATCCAGATGCGCATGGAATATTCCTGGGCGCCGAAGATCTGGACATTGGCGACACCTTCCACGGTCGAGATGCGCGGACGAATGACGCGCTCGATATACTCGGTGAGCTGCTCCTTCGTCATGTTCGGGTTCTGCATCGAGATGTACATCATCGCGAACTGCTGCCCGGTGCCCTTGACGATGACCGGATCCTTGGAGGCATCCGGCAAGGTGCCGCGCACGCCCTGAACCTTGGACAGCACCTCGGTGAGCGCGACGTCCGGATTGGAGCCAAGTTTCATCTGCACCGTCACCGTGCTTGACGACGGACGGCTGGACGAGGTGACGTAGTCGATATTTTCGGTGGAGGCGACGGCGCGCGCTATCGGCGCCGATATGAAGCCCTGGATCAGATCGGCGCTGGCGCCCGGATAGGCCGTGGTGATCGTGATCGCGGTCTCGTCGACCTTGGGATACTGGCGGATCGACAGGCTGAAGATGCCCTGGAATCCCAGAAGCAGGATCATGCAGGCAAGTACCGTCGAAAGAACGGGCCGGCGAATGAAGAGGTCGGAAAAGTTCATTGCTGAACCTCTTTGTTCGCCGATTTGCTGGGATCGATGGTGTTGTCGACGGCAACCGACATGCCGTTGAAGAGCCGGTTCTGCCCGGCCGTGACGACCTGGTCGCCATCCTTGAGGCCCTCGGTGATCTCGACCATACCGTTGTTGCGGCGGCCGAGCTTCACGAACACCTGCGAGATGGCGAGCGCAGGCTGCTGCGCGGCATCGGCCGGCTTCGCGTCAGCCGGCTTCGCCGCGTTGTCGGCGGGCTTGGACGTGTCCGACTGCGGCTTGGCGGCGTCGGCAGCCGGCTTGTCGGTGGCGGCCTTCTGATCGTCCGGCTTTGCCGGCGTGGCAGCGGCACCCTCCGCGGGTTTTGCCGGCACGACCACGAAGACATAATCGCCGTAGAGGCTCGTCGTCACCGCTGTCTGGGGCACGGAGATGACATTGTTTTCCTGCGGCAGCTCGACACGGATCTGGACGAACTGGCCAGGCGTCAGCTTGCCTTCCGGATTGGCGACCTCGCCGCGGATCGAGACCAGCCGGCTTGCCGGGTCGATCTTGGGGTCGATGCCGCGGATGGAGCCGGCAAAGGACATGTCGGCGAGGCTGCTGCCGAGCTTGACGGTCTGGCCGATCTTGAGCAGCGGCAACTGCTGTTCCGGAACCGTGAAGTCGACCCGCATCGTGTCCAGATCCTGGATCGTCACCACCGAGTTGCCGGGGGCTAGATATTGGCCGATATCGATCTTCGGGATGCCGACCGTGCCGCCGAAGGGCGCGGACAATTGCTTCTGATCGAGCACGGCCTGCAGCTTGTTCACCTGCGCGGCCGAGGCATCCGCGGCAGCACGCGCGGCGTCGAGCGTCGCGTCGGTACCCACGCCGCGCCGCTGCAATTCGATCGCGCGGGTCAGCGCCGCCTGGTCCGAGGCGGCCTGCGCCTTCTGCGCCACCAGATCGGCCTTCTCGACCGCGTCGTCCAACTGCAGGAGCACGGCGTCGGTGGCGACCTTCTGGTTGGCATGGAAGAGGATGTTCTTGACGATGCCGCTCGTTTCGACGGTAAGGTCGACGCCGCGCACGGCATTGACGGTGCCGATCGCCTCAACGCCCGGCGTCCATTCCGAAGGCTTGACGATCACTGTCGAGACCGTGGCGGCCGGCGGCTTCATGGTGGCGAAATACTGCTTGATGCCGGCATCGCGCATGAAGTTGAAGCCGACGATACCGACGCACACCAAAGCGAGCAGGATCAGGAACACGGTGATGATGATAAAGCGCTTCACGAACAGTCCCCTCGAGCCGGCAACCGGCAAACGATCGATGCCGGGACACATACCGACGATGAATCCCGATTTCAAATGGCGGGCGCTTTACTGTACCGTCTGGACGGTCTTGTCAATTCCGCATATGCTAATGTAAGGGGATGCGTGATGAAGGCTCGCAGGGCAAATTCGCGCAACAAAATATTGGCCGCCGCCGCAGACGTGGCGCGCGAGGCGGGTCCGGGAAGCCTGTCGCTCGACGCCGTCGCCAACCGCGCCGGCGTCTCCAAGGGCGGCCTGCTCTACAATTTCCCGACCAAGGCCAAGCTGATGCAGGGCTTGGTCGAGAATTATCTCAAGGAGTTCGAGCAGGCGCTGGAAGCACGCATGGCCGAGGCCGACGGTGAAAGCGCGCTCGCGGCTTACATCCAGCTTTCGGCCGATGACTGCGAGAAGCCGAAACCTTCGGCTTCCTGGATGTTCTCCGCGATTGCGGAGGATCCCGATTTCCTGGCGCCGATAAAGGCGTTCAAGCGGCAGCTCTTAGAAAGGCTGAAGGGGGAAACGGACGACCTCGGCTCGCTGCTGATCTGCTTCCTCGCCATCGAAGGCCTGCGCAGCATGAATCTCTTCGATTCGGACGTGCTCTCGGCGGAAGAACACAAGCTTCTGGTTTCCTCGCTTCTAAAGATAGCCGGATAGAGAGGAGCGCAAGCTCCTCGTCTCTCTGCCTCTGAGAATAACCGGATAGGTTGTAGAGCGTCACACCAGCTTCATCCTGGGGACATAGCGTCCTTCCCGGTTCTTTGCTGCGATGCAAATGGAGTGGGACAATGGTGGACGTAGTTTCAAGTGAGGCGGGGATCCCGAGACCGGATCATCCCCTGGAGCAATCGGGCGGCGCCAAGTGGTTCCTGCCGGCTTTCGGCGTGCTGGTACTCGTCGGCATCATCTATGTCGGCTACGCGCTGAGCCAGGATCTGGCGATTGCCAAGACGGTTCCCTGGATCCTGCTCGGCATAGCCCTTCTGATTGCGCTGGGCTTCGAGTTCGTCAACGGCTTCCACGATACCGCCAACGCGGTCGCCACCGTCATCTATACGCGGTCGCTGCCGGCCGAATTCGCCGTCATGTGGTCCGGCGTCTTCAACTTCCTCGGCGTCCTGACCTCGAGCGGCGCGGTGGCGTTCGGCATCCTGTCGCTGCTGCCGGTCGAGCTCATCCTGCAGGTCGGCTCGTCATCCGGCTTCGCCATGGTGTTCGCCCTTCTGGTTGCCGCCATCCTGTGGAACCTGGGTACGTGGTTCCTCGGCCTGCCGGCTTCGAGCTCGCACACCATGGTCGGTTCGATCATCGGCGTCGGCCTCGCCAACCAGTTCATGGCTCCGGCCGGCAGCGCCACGAGTGGCGTCGATTGGGGCCAGGCGACCAATGTCGGCACCACCTTGCTGGTCTCTCCGATCATCGGCTTCTTCGCCGCCGCCGTACTGCTCTATGCGATGAAGCTCCTGGTGCGTAATCCTGCCCTCTACGAAGCGCCGAAGGGCAAAACGCCGCCGCCGTGGTGGATCCGCGCGCTGCTGATCTTCACCTGCACGGGCGTCAGCTTCGCGCATGGCTCCAATGACGGCCAGAAGGGCATGGGCCTGATCATGCTGATCTTGATCGGCGTGGTGCCGACCGCCTATGCGCTCAACCGCACGCCCGACATCAACTATCTCGATGCCTACAAGTCGGCTTCCGTCGCCGTCGAGCAGGCGCTGGGCAAATACGTCAAGCCGGGCGTCGCGATCGCGGATGCCAATGCCGCAAAGGCTGCCGTGCAGGAAGCCGTGCGCAGCAAGTCGTGGAGCGATCAGACGACGCTCGCGCTGCAGAGCTACATCCACAACACGACCGCCGGGCTGCAGCCTTACGCCTCGGTCGACAATGTTCCGACCGACCTGGTCAGCAACGCGCGCAACGACATCTACCTGATCGGCGAGGCGCTGAAGCTGATCGACAAGAAGAAGCTGCTGCCGATGCAGGACGCCGACCTGAAGGCGGTCACCGACTATCACAAGGCGGTCGACAACGCGACGAAGTTCATCCCGCTGTGGGTGAAGATCGCCGTGGCGCTGGCGCTCGGGCTCGGCACCATGGTCGGCTGGAAGCGTATCGTCGTCACCGTCGGCGAGAAGATCGGCAAGAGCCACCTGACCTATGGCCAGGGCGCCGCCGCCGAGCTGGTCGCGATGATCACCATCGGCATGGCCGACCGCCTCGGCCTGCCGGTGTCGACCACTCATGTGCTGTCGTCCGGCGTCGCCGGCACGATGGCGGCCAACGGCTCCGGCCTGCAGTGGTCGACGGTGCGCAACCTTCTGCTGGCCTGGGTGCTAACGCTGCCCTGCTCGATCGCGCTGGCCTTCGTGCTCTTCGTGATCTTCCGCCAGGTGTTCTGAGCGGAAAGACACTCAAGGAAACGGCGCGGCTCGCGGCGCCGTTTCCGTCAGCGCAGCCTCAGCCCCTGTTGCGGCGGCGCAACTGGCGCAGCGACAACATGTGCAACAGGATCGAGCTTGGCACCACGAAAGCAGGGGTCAGCACACCCGGATAGGCGCCGGCGCCGATGCTCTGCACATCCGGAACGATCAGTTGTGCCGGACCGGGAGAGGTGATCACGCCCATGGTAACCGCGACCGCTAAATCGGTAAGGCCGAGGATGTTCCAGAGAGTCGCTGCTCTTCGGCCTCCGACTGTGCCGGTCGCCACCGCCAACGCCGCGGGCAAGGCGAGCAGCCCAGTCAGCACATCGCCGATGCCTGCGGGCACCGCGAAGGCGCCGGGCAGTGCGCCATGCAGCCAGGCCGCGAGAGCCCAGCCGCCGAATATGCGGTAGAGCTGAAGCGCCACGAGCCAGCCTGCCGGCATCGCATCGAGAACCTGGTCGATCCGCTTCGATAACAGCAGCGGCGGCGCGCCTATGATCAGCGGCAGGAAGATCGCCGCTGGCAACGCTGGTAAAGACGAGGCGTCCGTGTCGAAGACACCATTGATCGCGGCGCTCCAGGCGGTAACGAGCCACAGCGTATCCGGGATCATGACCACCAGCCAGGTCACACGGCGTTGGCCTGGCGTCAGAGTCGTCTTTTCGAGACCAAGCCACAATCCCAGCGCGATAAGCCCGTGGGCCGCGAGCTGGTGGGCCGTGGTCGGAACGCCGCTGGCCTGGATCGCCGGGAAGGTGAAGATCAGCAGTAGCCAGAGCGCCGTGAGCGGCGCAAGCCAAAGCAGGCCGCGCCACGCGTCACCGGATGGAACGACAGTCGAAGGAACAGTGTCGGTGGTCACCGGCGGTACTCCGTTGAGCCCAGCGCTTTTGCGCTGCAGTCAGGATGTACGCCTGCTTTAAGCGAGCGGCTATTCGCGACAATGTTGATAGGCTATGAAGAACAGCTTCATAGTCAGGCGAGCGTTTCCAAGCGCGCCGCACCGCAATTCTCGCGGCCTTTCTTACCCCGCCTGTGCTGGACGCAAGGCTCAGGTCGGGTCTTCGCGGTGCAGGTCGTGGATGGTGACGCCTTCGGCATTGTCGGGCAGCATCAGCCATTTCTTGTGGCGTAGCGTGCGCTCGGTGTCTTCCAGCCCCATCTCCCAGTGCTCGCGCATCGAGGTGCCGGAGAACTCATAGTCCTTGGCGTGGCCTTCATAGCCTTTGTGCTGGTAGATCAGGTGGACGATGTTGACCACGCCGGCGTCGGAGTAGTCGGCGATCAGCTCCTTCTCGCCGTCCTTCAGCTGGTCCGACGGCACACGCTTCAGCGCATCGAGCAGCTTCATCTTGAGCGCATGGATGCGCTGGAAATTGTCGGTGTTCTGGCGTGTGCGGCTGGAATACATGATGTCCTTGTGGCGCGACAGGACGTCGGCCATGCCGCGCGGCAGCACGCCGCGCGCGCTGAACAGGTCGACCTGGAACACCAGCGAGGAGCGGTCCTCCTCCTGGTCGAGCAGATATTGCAGCGGCGTGTTGGAGACGATGCCGCCGTCCCAGTAATACTCGCCCTCGATGCGGATCGACGGAAAGGCCGGCGGCAGCGCGCCGCTCGCCATGATGTGCTCCGGCCCGATGCGCACCTTGTCGGTGTCGAAATAGACGAAATTGCCGGTCCGGACATTGACCGCGCCGACGCTCAGCCGCTTCTTGCCGTCGTTCAGCACGTCGAAATCGATCAGGCTTTCCAGCGTGTCCTTGAGCTCGGCGGTGTCGTAGAAGCTGGTGGCGCCTTCGGCGCCCGAGAGCTGGAACCAGGGGTTGGGGCTGCGCGGCTTGAAGAAGCCGGGCTGGCCCATGGCCATGGTCATGAATGACGAGGTCTGGTTGCGGATGTCGCGATAGATGTCGCCTTCCGGCGTATAGGCCCAGATCTTGCGGCCCGAGACCGTCTGCCAGAACTGTTCCAGCCGCTGCAGGCGGCGGCTCGGCTCGTTGCCGGCGATGATCGAGGCGTTGATGGCGCCGATCGAGACGCCGGAGAGCCAGGTCGGCTCGCAGCCGGCGTCGGCAAGCGCCTGATAGACGCCGGCCTGATAGGCGCCGAGCGCGCCGCCGCCCTGGAAGACCAGGGCGATGCGGTCATATTGCGCGGTGATTTCAGCGATGGTGGCGGCGGCCGCCTTGTTGCGGGTACGCTCAAGCACCAGCTTTCTCCAGCTTGTTCGCGACGGCAGCCGATCGGCCGCGGTCCGCGAGATAATCATGCACGACTTCGCCGAGGCCGAGCGTCAGATCGGCCTTGAAGTGCACGGCCGAAACGATGTCGAGCACCGGCAGCTTGGCCACATCGGCCATGACGTGCGGGCGCAGGTCGAGCGCGGCGGGCGCCGTCCAGGCTTCCTTCAGCGTGATGTCGGTGAGGTAATAGCGGACGAGCTCGCAAATGCGCGGGCTGCCGTCGACATGCGGGATGATCTTGATCAGAAAATTGGGCGCGGCGAGCGAAGCGAGCACCTGATCATGATCGGCCTCGCGGTGTTTGTAGCCCATCGTGCCGGTGGCACACAGCACGCTGCCATAATGCAGCGTGCCGACCACCACCTCGCCCTCATGCACGATCTTGGGGCTGGCGAGCTTCTTGGGGAAACCCCAGAGCTCGCGGCCGCCGGCGATCGGCGCGTCGTCGTCGAGATACATGGAATGCACATAGCCGCCGTGCTGGCCCTTGTAGCGCACCGGGATGACCTGGCCGGTCTCGGTGTAATCGCCGAAGCCGGTCGAGTCCGGCATGCGGATGAACTCGTACTTGACCAGCGGCTCGTCGATCTCGAGCGGCGCCGGCACGACGGCTTCCAGCGCCTCACGCGTGGTGCGGTAGGTGATGATGATGTATTCGCGGTCGAAGAAGCGATAAGGGCCGGGCGGGAAGGACGGGTTGGTGAGCGGCATCGCATAGGCGCGCTTCACGACATCGGCGATTTCCATACTGTTCACCCGTCGGTTCAGGAAATGATACGCGCGAAAAGCGCAGGAGGTTTATGTTGCACGGCACCATGACAGTGCCATGTCATCGTCTTCGAGCACCAGCTTCACGGCTCTCACACCGCATCACAACATTGTAATCGCAACGACATATGACCATGGCATTGTCATGCTGCGGCGCACAAACTATGTGCCTTAGATTCCTTCCCTCCTGTCGCGAGATCTCCCATGGGTTCCCTGTCTTCGAAGAACGCGCTCGTCACCGGCTCGACCAGCGGCATCGGCCTTGCAATCGCCCGCGCCTTCGCCGCGGAGGGCGCCAACGTCACCATCAACGGCCTGGGCGATGCCGCGGCGATCGAGCAGGAGCGGGCCGGCATCGAGAAGGATTTTGGCGTCAAGTGCCGTTACTCGGACGCCAACATGATGGACGGCGCCGCCGTCACGGCCATGATCCATGAGGCCGAGGAAGCGTTCGGCAGCCTGGACATCCTGGTCAACAATGCCGGCATCCAGCACGTGGCGCCGATCGAGGAGTTTCCCGACGACAAGTGGGAGGCCATCATCCGCATCAACCTCCTGGCCGCCTTCTACGCCATCAAGGCGGCGGTGCCGGGCATGAAGCAGCGTAAGTGGGGCCGCATCATCAACACGGCTTCGGCGCATGCGCTGGTCGCCTCGCCGTTCAAGTCGGCCTATGTCTCGGCCAAGCACGGCATTGCCGGCTTGACCAAGACGGTGGCGCTGGAGGTCGCGCAGGACGGCATCACGGTGAATGCGATCGCGCCCGGTTATGTGTGGACGCCGCTGGTCGAGAAGCAGATACCGGACACGATGAAGGCGCGCGGCATGACCGAGGAGCAGGTCAAGCACGATGTGCTGCTAGCCGCTCAGCCGACCAAGGAATTCGTCACCGTCGAGGAGCTTGCCGCGCTTGCGCTGTTCCTGTGCACCGACGCGGCCAGGCAGATCACCGGCACCACCCTGCCGATGGATGGCGGCTGGACGGCACAGTAGGGACAAAGGCCGTTTCAGGAAAGGGCGGAGCGGAGCTCGCGTCCTCCTTGGCAATTTGATTTCTTGACAATCGCAGGGGACCGTTCCAGCATTTCCACAAGGGGTTCCCCGCGACGACCCCGTGAGGCGTCAGCCCAACGATCGCGTCCAAACTCTCTCTGTTCAGGAGGTGGACGCCATGCCGTCAACAACCGCAATCACCGTTCCGCAGCTTTCCCGTCTCGTCGGCCTGCCCGATGCGCCAGTTCTCATCGACGTGCGCGTCGATGACGACTACCAGGCCGACCCACGCCTTTTGCCGGCTTCGTACCGGCGCGACTTCAGAACCGTCTCGACCTGGGCGGCCGAGTTCTCCGGAGCAAAAGTCGTCGTGATCTGCCAGAGGGGGCAGAAGCTGTCGCAAGGCGTGGCCGCATGGCTGCGCCATGAGGGCATCCCGGCGGAGTCGCTGGAAGGCGGCTTCGAGGCCTGGGTCGCCGCCAAGGCGCCATTGGTCAGCGCAGGCGCGATCCCGCCGCGCGACGAGAAGGGACGCACCGTGTGGGTCACCCGTTCCCGGCCTAAGGTCGACCGCATCGCCTGCCCCTGGCTGATCCGCCGCTTCGTCGATCCTGATGCGGTGTTCCTGTTCGTCGATCCGGCCGAGGTGCCTCTGGTGGCGGACCGCTTCGCGGCGGTTCCCTTCGATATCGAAGGCGTCTTCTGGAGCCACCGGGGCGATCGCTGCAGCTTCGACACGATGATCGAGGAATTCGGCCTGCGCACCGAGCCGCTCGACCGCCTGGCGCTGATCGTGCGCGGGGCGGACACGGCGCGGCTCGACCTCGTGCCGCAGGCGGCCGGGTTCCTTGCTGCCTCGCTCGGCCTGTCGCGCATGTTCCGCGACGATCTCGAGCAGCTGGAAGCCGGCATGCTGCTCTATGACGCCTTCTTCCGCTGGTGCCGCGACGCAGCGGACGAGACGCATAATTGGCCGGCCGGAGGCAAGGCGCCATGACTGTCCTTGCCAAGGATGGAGCCGCGCGTCCGGCCGAAGCTCCGGCCATGCCGAGTTTTCGCGAGGCGACGCGGCTCTGGGCCAAGATCGGCCTGCTTTCCTTCGGCGGGCCGGCCGGGCAGATCGCGCTGATGCACAAGGAGCTGGTCGAGGAGCGCCGCTGGATCGGCGAGGAGCGTTTCCTGCACGCGCTCAACTATTGCATGCTTCTGCCTGGGCCGGAGGCGCAGCAGCTTGCCGTCTATATCGGCTGGCTGCTGCACCGCACGGCGGGCGGGCTGGTCGCCGGCACGCTGTTCGTGCTGCCCGGCGCGCTGGTGATGCTTTGCCTGAGCAGCTTCTACATGCTCTACAACGACGCGCCGGTCGTCGAGGCGCTGTTCTTCGGCGTCAAGGCGGCGGTGCTGGCCGTCGTCGTCGAGGCGGTGATCCGCATCGGCAAGCGGGCGCTGAAGAACCGTGCCATGGTGGCGATCGCGGTGGCGGCGTTCCTCGCCATCTACATCGCCAAGCTGCCGTTCCCGCTGATCGTGCTTGCGGCAGGCCTCATCGGCTGGGTCGGCAGCCGCTTCGCGCCAGGCCTGTTTTCCGGCTCGGCGCATGGCAAGGGCGGGGCCACCGTCGACAGAATCGGCGTGGTCGACCTGATGTTCGAGCGCGGCGAGCTGGCCCACACCGTGCCCACCAGATGGCACGCGGCCCGCACCATTGCCATCTGGCTGCCGCTCTGGCTCGGACCGGTGGCGCTGATCGCCTTGCTGGCGGGGCCAGGCAGCGTGTGGGCGCAGATCGGCGGCTTCTTCAGCCTGATGGCCGTCGTCACTTTCGGCGGCGCCTATGCGGTTCTGGCCTATGTCGCGCAGGCGGCGGTCACCTCCTTCGGATGGCTGTCGCCCGGCGAGATGGTCGACGGGCTCGGCCTTGCCGAGACGACGCCCGGGCCGCTGATCCTGGTGCTACAATTCGTCGGCTTCGCCGCCGCCTATCGCCATGCCGGCTTTGTCAGCCCGTTGCTGGCCGGATCGCTCGGATCGCTGCTGACGCTCTGGGTCACCTTCGTTCCCTGCTTCTTCTGGATATTCTTGGGCGCGCCCTACATCGAGCAGCTGAGGCAGAACAAGGCGCTGACGGCGGCGCTCGGCGCGATCACGGCGGCGGTGGTCGGCGTGATCATGAACCTTGCGCTGTGGTTCGCGCTGCATGTCGTCTTCGGCAAGGTCGCAAGCGTCGGATGGGGCGTCGAGGTGCCGGTCCTGTCCTCGCTCGACTGGCGCGCCGCACTGCTGTCGGCGGCGGCGATGGTCGCCATGTTCAGGTTGAAGGCCGGCATGCTGCCGACGCTGGCCGGATCGGCGCTGGTGGGGCTCGTTCTGCAGGCGCTGTGAGAGGGCTCAACAAACCGATCATGCCAGGCTTGAACAAAAAAGCCGGTCGCCGGGAATAAACGACTGGGTCCGCCGGTCTTCTGGGTATGCGCCACGTGCGCAACAGCAGGAGACTGCCCATGAAGCGGCATGAAAATACCAGCGCGAGGACCGAAGACGGCGAAGGCGCCTGCCACCGCCACCCTTTGGAGCGTTGGCGCTGGGCGCATCTGTTCCGGGCGATGCCGCCCCGACGCCGGCCCTGATCCGTGCCGATCGCAACCATTGAGATCCACGACCATGACGGCGAGCACCTCATTGCAGCCAGCGGTGCGCCGTCCCCTCCCGAGGCGCGCCGCTCCTTTGAGATACTTGACTCCGGTGACACCAATGCCTTCTCCTCCCCCGAAGCAGGCGCCGGCGCCTGCAGTCGCGATCTTCACCCGCACGAGCAGGGACAGGTCCGCGCCATCTGCCGAAGGTGGCCGCAAGCCCCTGACGGAAGCGGCTGACGGTGGAACGGTGTTGAGCGAAAAGATACTGGCCGCGCGTTTTGCCGAAGTGGTGCTGCCGCATCTCGGCGACGCGCTGTCGCTTGCCCGCTGGCTCACCGGCAATCACGCCGACGCCGAGGATGTGGTGCAGGAGGCCTGTCTCAAAGCGCATGCGGGCATTGCCGGCTTCGCTGGGGGAAACCCCCGCGCGTGGCTGCTCACCATCGTGCGCAACGCCTCCTATACATGGATGGCGAAGAACCGTCCGCGCAGCGTGGTGGCGGTCGGCGACCTCGCCGATCTCGACGACGTGTCGCCGCCGCCCGACAATGATGCCGACAGCCCAGAGGCGGCGCTGATCGCCAAGGCGAATTCGGCGGCGGTGGAAGCGGCGATCGCAAGGCTGCCGCAAGCCTTCCGCGAAACGCTGGTGCTGCGTGACGTAAACGGTCTCAGCTACCGCGAGATCGCCGCCATGCTCGGCGTGCCGCAAGGCACCGTGATGTCGCGGCTGGCACGGGCACGCGGCCTGTTGATGACGGAACTTGGAGGGCGCCACCATGAGCCCGCATGAAAATCGCCCGCATGAAAATCGCACGCGTGAGGACGGATTGCCGGAAGACCCCCAGGATATGAAACTGATGATCCACGCCCTTGTCGATGGTGAGCTCGATGCCGCGGCCGCACTGGCCGTCGAGCGGCGCATGGCCGCTGACCCGGAATTGGCCGCCGAGCATGCACGCCTTGTGGCGCTGCGCGGCGCTGTCGCCAGCGTGCCGCGCCCGGCCGTCAGCGACGATTTCCTGGCGCGCATCGCCGCCATTGCCCAGGTGAAAAGCCCGGAAGAAGCGGAGGCGCCGCAAGCAGCTTCCGCAAAGGCGGAGCAGCAGCCGCAACTGCAACAGGGCAAAGTCATAGAGATGCGGCCACGCGCGTCGCGCTGGTTCAACTCCTTCGACTGGCGCCAGATGGCGGCCTCGATCGTGCTCACGGCGTTTCTCGCCAGCGGGGCGACGCAGTGGCTCGCCACGGCGGATAACGGGGCCGAAAGTTTTGCGGTCGCCGTCGCCAACGGCCATCGCCGCAGCCTGCTCGCGGCGACGCCGGTCGACATCGTCTCGTCCGACCGCCATACGGTGAAACCATGGCTCGACGGCCGGATCGGCGTGTCGCCGCCGGCGCCCGACATGGCCAAGGACGGCTACGCGCTGCTTGGCGGACGCGTCGAGGTGATCGGCGACAGGCCGATGCCGGCGCTGGTTTATCGCCATCACGAGCATCTGATCACCCTGGTTGCGGCGCCCCGGCAGAACGAGGCCAAGTCGGTGCCGGTGGCGGACGACCTCGAGGCAGGCGGCTTCCTCCTGGTCCACTGGACCGACGACGCCTTCTCCTACTGGGCGATCTCGGATGCCGAACGCCCGGCGCTCGACGATTTCGTCGCCCGCTTCCGGGCGGCGACCATCGCCCATCCGGCAGCGGGCAGTCCGGGTTAGGGAAACGAACTTTTGTCGCCGCTATTTTTTGAGGCCGATAGTCCGTTTGGCTGGATGAGCGAAGGCAGGTGCCTGTCCGTCCAAGATGATCGCCCCAAAGCACTTGCCCGTTTCGCCGGCCCCAAGGCGCGCAAGTAGATAGGTCGAGGTCGACTTTGGTATGTTATAAACGCTGCGTTCTCGTGGCGGATGCGGGGCAATGGATCAGGAAAGACTTCTAGCCGCAGTCCTGTTAGCTGATGTCGTGGGCAGCACGCCGCTCTATGAGCGCATCGGCGACGATGCCGCTCTGCGGCAGGTCTCGGACTGCCTCGACGCGATACGCGCGATCGTCGCCCAGCATGGCGGTGACTTCATTTACTCGAAGGGCGATGACGTGCTCAGTCTGTTCGAAAGCTCGGAGGCGGCGCTGAGGGCCGTCTGCCAGATCAACAGCCAACTGACGAGAGGGCCGTTGAGCGCCCGGATCGGATTGCATTTCGGGGCGGTCATTCGCGCGCGCGGCGCGGTGTTCGGCGATGTTGTCAATGTCACAGCAAGGCTGTCCACCACGGCCAATCCGGGGGAGGTGCTGATCAGCCAGAGCTTCTTCGAAGCGCTTTCGGCGAGCAGCCGCAGTGCCTTGCGGCTCCTCGACAAAATGGCCTTCAAGGGCAAGCAGGAACTCTTCGATGTCTATACGCTGAGAAGCGACGATGGGGTCCCCAGCACGAACGTCGCCAGCCGGGGCACCATTATCGAAAGGCGCTCCGCGCCGCCGCGGCAGATCAATCTGGTCATCCGCTATGGAGATCAGTTGGGATCCTGCCGAAACAACGAATCGGTGACGATCGGCCGATCTTCGGAATGCGATATCGTCGTCCAGCGGCCCTGGGTCTCAAGGCACCACGCGACCTTCACCATTTCGAATGGCAAGGCACGGCTTGTCGAGCGGAGCTCGTCGGGCACATTCGTGTCGATGGGACCCGGCCAGGAAGAAGTCTTCGTACGCCGCGAAGATATCCTCCTCTTCGGCTCCGGCGTCATCTCGCCTGGACGCAGATCGTCCCTCGGCGACGCCCAGATCCTGCACTATGAGATTATCTCCGGCTGAGTTGGCCGGTTGCGGGAGGAGCGCGGCACCGCGGGCCTGCATTTTTCACCGGTCGGTTGAAGAGATGGTGATCCCGACAGGAATCGAACCTGT
The DNA here is from genome assembly GCF_004010375.2 of Mesorhizobium sp. M2E.F.Ca.ET.209.01.1.1. Lineage (NCBI taxonomy): Bacteria > Pseudomonadati > Pseudomonadota > Alphaproteobacteria > Hyphomicrobiales > Phyllobacteriaceae > Mesorhizobium > Mesorhizobium sp. M2E.F.Ca.ET.209.01.1.1. The sequence continues at coordinate 92,284 of NZ_SADP02000012.1, forward strand.
GACCTACAGATTAGGAATCTGCCGCTCTATCCTACTGAGCTACGGGACCACGCGGCCCGACACATAAACGCTTCGGGCCGGTTCGCCAAGGGGAGTCTGAAAGCCGATCAGGCGGCCGTCTTGCGATGGGCGGCCGCCTCCTGTTGCCAAGCCTGTGCCGTCAGGCCGCCAGCGCCGTCTCGGCGAGCTTCACCCAATAGCTCATGCCGTGCGGGATGACCTCGTCGTTGAAGTCGTAGGCAGGGTGATGCAGGCCGGCGGTGTCGCCGTTGCCGATGAAGATGAAGGCGCCAGGGCGGGCTTCCAGCATATAGGAGAAATCCTCGCCGCCCATCACCGGCTGTATGGCGCGATGGACATGCGCGTCGCCGGCGACATCGGCGGCGACATCGCTGGCGAAGACCGTCTCTTCCGCATGGTTGAAGGTGACGGGGTAGTTGGCGTCGTAGCCGACCTCGATCGTGGCGCCGAAGGCGGTCGCGATGCCGGCGCAGATGGCGCGGATGCGCTCTTCCGATTTCTTGGCCACTTCCTTCTTCAGCGTGCGAACGGTGCCGGCGATCTCGGCGCTTTCGGGGATGACGTTATAGGCATCGCCGGCGTGGAACTTCGTCACCGACACCACCACGGCCTCGACCGGGTCGGTGCTGCGCGAGGCGATGGTCTGCAGCGCGCCCACCAGCTGACTGGCGATGACGATCGGATCGATCGTGCCGTGCGGCATCGCGGCATGGCCGCCGCGGCCCTTGACGGTGATGGTGAATTCCGCGGTCGCGGCCATGATCGGGCCGGGCTTGATGGCGAACTGGCCGACCGGCAGGCCCGGCATATTGTGCATGCCAAACACCTTCTCGATGTCGAAGCGTTCCATCATGCCGTCCTTGACCATCTCGTTGCCACCGCCGCCGCCTTCCTCGGCCGGCTGGAAGATCACCGCCACGGTGCCGGCGAAATTGCGCGTCTCGGCAAGATATTTGGCGGCTCCCAGCAGCATCGCGGTATGGCCGTCATGGCCGCAGGCATGCATCTTGCCGGGCACGGTCGAGGCCCATGGCTTGCCGGTGATCTCCTCGATCGGCAGCGCGTCCATGTCGGCGCGCAGCCCGATCGTCGGGCCATCGCCCTTGCGGCCGCGGATGATGCCGACGACGCCGGTCTTGCCCAGCCCCGTCGCCACCTCATCGCAACCGAAGGCCTTCAGCTTCTCGGTGACGAAGCCAGCGGTCTGGAAGACGTCGAAATTCAGCTCCGGTGTCTGGTGCAGATGTCGTCGCCAGCCGGCGACTTCTTCCTGCATTTGCGCGGCGCGGTTCAGAATCGGCATGATCGGTCCATCTCTTGGTTGACGGCAGGCGGTTCAGAGCCGCTGCCCAGCAATTGTGATTGTCTTGAACTCTGCCATTTTGGCGTCACATAGGGTAAATAGCACCGCAACAAAGGGGTCCGGGTCGAGGGATCGGGCCGCATTTATGCTGGCGATGGGTAACGAAATCTTACGGACCCAGCGGCGATCACGGCAAGAGGCGATTTCGGATTTGATCATGCGGCAGAGGCATTTCCTCAACCTATTGCTGGCGGGCGCGTTGGCGCTTCCGGTGTTTGCTGGCGTTGCGCGCGCCAATCCGGTGGTCCTGTTCGATCTCAAGAGCGGCTCCATTCTGGAGCATCAGGACGCGTTCAAGCGCTGGTATCCGGCCTCGCTCAGCAAGCTGATGACGGCCTATGTCGCCTTCCGCGCCATCCAGGCCGGCGAAGTGGCGCTCGATTCGCCGATCAAGGTGACGAAGCATTCGGCCGGCGAGCCGCCGAGCAAGATGGGCTTCAAGCCGGGCTCGGTGATGCGCCTCGACAATGCGCTGAAGATGATGCTGGTCAAATCGGCCAACGACATCGCCATGGCTGTGGGCGAGAATATCGGCGGATCGCAGGCAGCCTTCGCGGACCGCATGAACGCCGAGGCGGCCCGGCTCGGCATGGTCGGAACGCATTTCGTCAATCCGAACGGGCTCTATTCGCCGGACCAGTACACGACCGCGCGCGACCTCGCCGTGCTGGTGACGGCGATCCGCAACGACTTCCCGCAATATGCGCCGTGGTTCTCGATCGAGGGCCTTGCCGTCGGCAAGAAGGCGCTCCCGAACTACAATCTCCTGATCGGCCGCTATCCCGGCGCCGACGGCATGAAGACCGGCTTCGTCTGCTCTTCCGGCTTCAACATGATCGGTTCCGCGACGCGCAACGGCCGCACGCTGGTCGCGGTGGTGCTTGGCGAGAAATCGGCGGTCAGCCGCGCCGAGGCGGCGGCAAAGCTGCTCGACCAGGGTTTCGATACGCCGGCGGCGGGTTCGACCACGCTGGCCGCGCTCAAGCCCTATGGCGACACGCTGTCGCCCAACGACATGCATGACGAGATCTGCAAGAAGAAGCCGAAGGAGGAGCAATCCGAGGCGGCCCCCGAGGTCGCTGCCAAGGATAAGCCGAAGTCGCCCTATCAGGTGAAGCTCGATCATCCGACGCTGATCGCGGTTGGCCTGGGCGGCGCCACCGGGCCGGCGCCGAAGGCATTCGTCGACCAGACCGACCAGAACTATGCCGACGTGCCGCTGCCGAGCTGGCGGCCCGACAGGCCGGCACCGGCCGGCGCCGAGCCGGCGGCGACCGCCGCAGCAGGGGCGCAGGGCGACCAGCCCGCCAAGGCGGCGAACTAGCCATCATGATGGGCGGCTTTCCCATTCCCGTTTCCGTGATCACCGGCTTTCTCGGCGCCGGCAAGACGACGCTGCTCAACCGGCTGCTCAAGGATCCCGGGCTTGCTGACACGGCGGTGATCATCAACGAGTTCGGCGAGGTGGCGATCGACCATCTTTTGGTCGAGCAGGCGTCCGACGGCATCATCCAGCTTTCCGACGGGTGCCTGTGCTGCACGGTGCGCGGCGACCTTGTCGACACGCTTGCCGATCTCGTCGACCGGCTGCAGACCGGCCGCATAGCGAAACTCGCCCGCGTTGTTGTCGAGACGACGGGACTGGCCGATCCTGCGCCGGTGCTGCAGTCGATCATGGCGCATCCTGCGCTGGTGCAGGCCTTCCGGCTCGACGGCGTCATCACGCTGGTCGACGCCGTCAATGGCGAGGCAACGCTCGACGCGCATGTTGAGGCGGTGAAACAGGCGGCGGTGGCCGATCGCATCGTGCTGACCAAGACCGACCTTGCCGACGCAGCCGAGGTCGAGGTGTTGCGGGCGAGGCTGAAGCAGGTCAATCCGGGCGCCCTCGTGCTCGACGTCAACGAGGCCGGCGCCGCGGCGCTGTTCAATTGCGGTCTCTATGATCCTGAGACCAAGTCCGCCGACGTGCGGCGCTGGCTTGGCGAAGAGGCGGCGCATGATCAAGATCATCACCATGATCAGGATCATCACCAAGATCATGGCCATCATCACCATGACGGCGATCATGATCACAACCACCATCATGAGCATCGCCACGATACGCGCGTGCGCACGCACTCGCTCGTGCATGAAGGCCCGGTGCCGTTCTCGTCAATCGAGATGTTCCTCGACCTTCTGCGCTCGACGCATGGCGAGAAGCTGCTGCGGATGAAGGGCGTGATCGAGCTTGCGGAGGATCCGTCGCGGCCACTGGTCATTCATGGCGTGCAGAAGATCCTGCATCCGCCGGCAAGGCTGCCGGCATGGCCGGACGGCCAGCGCGGCACCAGGCTGGTGCTGATCACGCTGGACATGCCTCAGGATTATATCCAGCGCCTGTTCGCGGCGTTCACCAACAAGCCGTCGATCGACACGCCGGATCGGGCGGCGCTGGAAGCCAATCCGCTGGCGATTGCAGGGTTATAGGCCGAAAGCGACGCCGGCTCAGGCCGCGTTGCCACGTTCGACCAGGAAGCGGTGGCCGCCGGTGATCGCGGCCGTCTCGACCAACTGATGGCCGGCGTCAGCGCAGAAGGCCGGGATGTCGATCACGGCCAGCGGATCGGTGGTTTCCAGCCAAAGTCGGCTGCCCGGCCGCATGGCGGCCAGCCGCTTGCGGGCTTTCAGCACCGGCAAAGGACAGTTCAGTCCCTTGAGATCGTAGATGGCGGGCGGCTTTGCCAAGCTGGAGGCTCTCAGCCGCCGAACATGCCGAGCAGCTTCTTCTTCAGCTTCGACACGGTGCCCTGGTCGGCGTCGGCCGCCTGCTGGGTTTCCTGCGCGGGCGCCGCCTCGACGCCGGCGGTGACGACCGGCTGCTGCGCCGCCTGCTTGGCGGCTTCCTTTTCGGCCAGCGCTTGCGCCTTGGCTTGTTCCTTGGCGGCCTTGGCCGCCTCGATCGCGGCCAGCCGCTGCTCCTCGGCCTTGCGCTTGGCTTCCTTCTCCGCGTCGAGCGCGGCCATCTTGCGGCCAGCCGGGGAATCGATACGGCCCATGCGGGTCGTTTCCGTCACCGAGCCGTCCGCATTCATCGACGGCGGCTCGATCGGCACGCGCTCGCCGCGGGCGCGGCGCTTCGACCAGTCGGAAACGATGCTGGCTTCCTTGATGCCGGCAATCGTCGGCTTCGGTGGCGGGTTGCTGGAATTCACGGCCGAATTGAAGGCCGCGTCGTAGCTTTTCTCGTAATTCGTGAAGGCGGTCTTCAGCGAATCCGGCTGCGTCGTCTCGGGGCAGGGGCCGGTTGGGTTGAAAGTCGTGCCTTCAGGCGCGACCTGGTTGAAGACGTAGCGCTTCTCGCAGACGTCGACCTTCGGCGGCACCTTGGTGATCTCGAAATTGTCGTAGCCGACCTTCAACATCTTCCAGAACTCGTAGTTCGGGTCGTTGCGGTAGCGCGCCATGTTGGCGGCGGTCATGCGAAACGGAAAGGCCTGGATCTGGAATTCGGTCTGGCCGCCCTGGAAGGCGTCGCGGCCGAAGGCATAGATCTGCTCGATCTGAGCGTCGGTCATCGAATAGCAGCCGGACGACGAGCAGGCGCCGTGCACCATCAGGTTCTGGCCGGTGCGGCCATTGGCGCGGTCATAGGCGTTTGGGAAGCCGATGTTGAACGACAGATGGTAATTCGAGCGCGGGTTCATCTGCGACGGACGGACGGTGTAGAAGCCTTCCGGCGCCTGGCGGTCGCCCTCGGTGTATTTGGGGCCGAGCTTTCCCGACCATTTGCAGATGTCGTAGCTGGCGACGAGATCGTAGCGGCCGTTGGTCTTGGCCTTCCAGATCTCCAGCTTGCCTTCCTCCTTGAAGATGCGCGCCATCACCGAGGAGGTGCGAACCATGCCCTTGGCCTTCATGTCGGCGAGGATCTTGTCCGGCAGCGGCTTGTTGGCTTCCGGCGCGAAATCCTTCATCGACGAATCATTGCAGCCGGCGACGCCGATGGCGGCGATCAGGACTCCGGTGCGGGCAAGCTTGGCAAACATGGGTACGGCTATGCTTTTCTCTCGGGTCTCGGGCCAACGGCTCTCGGCACGGCCGGGCCCGCAGGCTGAACACCAGTGGACCGTAAGCCCGTTAACCTTGAAAATTCCTTACCGCAAGCCTTCGCACGAATCTGGGCAAACCCCTCACGGCAAGTTTCATTGAGCCGAATGCGGCGGCATTTTTGTGGCGAAATTGCTCGTGGCCGCCACAGTTTACCGCCAGATGCCCGATTTAGAGGCTGCGGCCCATCGCGAGATACTTCTCGCGGCGTTGCTCGCGGAAATCGGTGTTGGCGCCGGCAAAGTCCTTCATCGTCCTGGCGATGAGGTCGCCGGTGGAAGCGATCACCGTCTCCGGCGCGCGCTGGGCGCCGCCCATCGGCTCGGGAATGATGGCGTCGATGATCTTCATCTCGAGAAGATCCTGCGCGGTGATCTTCATGTTGGTCGCCGCGTCTTTGGAGCGGGTAGTGTCGCGCCACAGGATCGAGGCCGCGCCTTCGGGCGAGATCACCGAATAGATGGCGTGCTCCAGCATGTAGACCCGGTTGGCGGTGGCGATCGCGATGGCGCCGCCGGAACCGCCTTCGCCGATGACCACCGAGATCGACGGCACTTTCAGCGAAAGACAGGCCGAGGTCGAACGCGCGATCGCCTCGGCCTGGCCGCGCTCCTCGGCGCCGACGCCGGGATAGGCGCCGGCGGTGTCGACCAGCGTCAGAAGCGGGATCTTGAAACGGTCGGCCAGTTCCATTAGGCGGACCGCCTTGCGGTAGCCTTCCGGCCGCACCGAGCCGAAATTGTGCTTGATGCGGCTTGCCGTGTCCGAACCCTTTTCCTGGCCGATCACCGCCACCGGCTCGCCGCGGAAGCGGGCGAAGCCGCCGACGATCGCCTGGTCATCCCCGAAATTGCGGTCGCCGGCCAGGGGCGTGAAATCGGTGAACAGCGCCTTGATGTAGTCGACGCAATGCGGGCGGTCGGGGTGGCGCGCGACCTGCACCTTCTGCCAGGGCGTGAGCGCCTTATAGAGGTCGCGCAAGGCGTCGCGCGAACGCTTTTCCAGCCGGCTGATCTCTTCGGCGACATCGACCGCCTCGCCGTTCTCGGCAAGCTTCTTCAGCTCAAGGATCTTGAGCTCCAGATCCTGCACCGGCTTTTCAAAGTCGAGGTAGTTGTACATGCTTGAGCGGACCGATCCGTCGGAAGGCAAATGGCTGGCGGAACCGCTGAAATGCCGGCTCCGGGCGGTGGAACGTCGCCCTCACATAGCGATATGAGGCCTAGTCGGCAAGCGGATGATGATCGTTGACCAGCCGCACCAGCCGCTCCTCCAGCACATGGGTGTAGATCTGCGTGGTCGAGATGTCGGCATGGCCAAGGAGTTGCTGAACGGCTCTGAGATCGGCGCCGTTTTGCAGGAGATGGCTGGCAAAGGCATGGCGAAGCACATGCGGCGAGATTTTCGCCGCCGCAATGCCGGATCGCGCGGCCAAGCCCTTGAGATCGCGGGCGAAAACCTGCCGGGAAAGATGGCCGCTGTCGGAGGAGGCCGGAAACAGGAACGGGCTCTCGGCAAAGGCCGGCCGCTCGGCCCTGGCGGCAAGCCAGGCGCGCATGGCCGCGCGCGACTTGGTCGAGAGCGGCACCATGCGCTCCTTGTCGCCCTTGCCGCGCACCATGAAGAAGCGGTCGTCGCGCAGCGCCACCGTCACCGGCAGGCCGACCAGCTCGGACACGCGCAGGCCCGTGGCGTAGAGCACCTCGACCAGCGCGTGCAGGCGCAACGCCGCCATCCGGTCGCCATCCGGACCAGCTTCGCCGGCTTCCTGCGCCGCCCGGTCGAGCAGGCGGCCGGTCTCGGCCTCGCTCATCGTCTTCGGCAGCGGCCGGCCCTTGCGCGGGCTGTCCAGCGTGCCGGTCGGATCGTCGCCGCGCAGTCCCTCGGCGTAGAGGAATTTGAAGAACTGGCGGATTGCCGACAATTTGCGTGCTTGCGAGGTCGGCGCGAAGCCGCGCGCGGCAACGTCGTCGAGATAGGCGCGGATGTCGGCCGATCCCGCGCCCGCAAGTCCGCCCTTGATCGCCTCGGAAGCGTCCTTGAGGTCGCGGCGGTAGGAGGCAAGCGTGTTTTCAGCCGCCCCCCGTTCGGCGCTCATCATTTCGAGGAAGGCTTCGATGCGGGCGGCGCTGTTCATCGGGCCGGGTTTGTCAGTTCTTCTTGGGGTTGAGCTTCTCGGCGGGAATGCGGATGCTCATCTCCGCCTTTTTCGGCTCCACGAACATCGCCAGCGCGAACATCGCGCCATAGGCAATGCCTGCAAGAACCGCCAGCGTCACGACGAAGCGAAACAAAGTCGGCATTAAATTTCGCCCGTCTTGTTGTTCTGCTTTTCCAAAGCCCTGTGCCCTTATGGGACGCCAAACGGGGCAATTCAAGGACGAAGGATTCCGGTCGCCGCAGGTTTTGCCGGAAAAGCTCCTAAGCAGGCATTCGCGGGCAAGCCCACGAATGCCTGCTTAGGGATTGGTGTTTTTCGCAGGTACCCTTTGCAAAACCGTGGGCCACTTTTGCGGAACTGCCTGGGACGTTTGTCCGGCCGTGCTTGACGCAAACAGGCTTTTGATGTCGATACGGCGCAAAGAGGCCCTGATGAACGCTCTGCCCGCAAATCCAACGGACGAAGGCCATGCCGCGCTGGTCGAACGGCTCGGCGGCCGCTCGATCGTCTTCGTCGGACTGATGGGCGCCGGCAAGACGGCGATCGGCCGCAAGGTGGCTACCATGCTTTCGCTGCCCTTCATGGACAGCGACCAGGAGATCGAGAGCGTCTCGCGCATGACGGTGCCGGAACTGTTCGAGCGCTATGGCGAGCCGGAATTCCGCGCGCTGGAGCAGCGCGTGATCCTGCGCCTGTTGGAGAACGGACCGCAGGTGCTGTCGACTGGCGGCGGCGCCTTCATGAACGCGCACACGCGCGAGGCGATTTCGGCGCATGGCGTGTCGGTCTGGCTGAAGGCCGATCTGGACCTGTTGATGGAGCGCGTCTCCAAGAAGCAGAACCGGCCGCTGCTTAAGAATCCCGATCCGCGCGGCGTGCTGGAGAAGCTGATGGCTGAGCGCTACCCGGTCTACGCCACCGCCGACCTGACCGTGCCGACGCGCGACGACCGCAAGGAGATCATCGCGGGCGAAGTCGTCGGGGCGCTCTGCGCCCATCTTGGTGTCGAGGCGATCGCGACGGGCGCTACAAGCGCCACAACGGACGAGGTGCAGTCGTGAGCCATGCCGAACCGGTGAAGGTCGAGGTCGGGCTGGGCGACCGGGCCTATGACATATTGATCGGCTCGGGGCTGCTTGCGCGCTCCGGCGAGGAGATTGCGCGCCGGCTTCCCGGCACCCGCGCGGCCATCGTCACCGACGAGAACGTCGCCGCCGCGCATCTCGACACGCTGAAGGCGGGATTGGAGAAGGGCGGCATCCAATCCGCCGTCATCACGCTGCCGGCCGGCGAGAAGACCAAGAGCTTCGCCCATCTCGAGGAGGTGGTCGACGGCGTGCTCGCCGCAAAGCTCGAACGTCGCGACGTGGTGATCGCGCTCGGCGGCGGCGTCATCGGCGACCTGGCCGGCTTTGCGTCCGGCATCGTGCGGCGCGGCATGAATTTCGTGCAGATCCCGACCTCGCTCCTGGCGCAGGTCGATTCCTCCGTCGGCGGCAAGACCGGCATCAACAGCCCGCGCGGCAAGAACCTCGTCGGCGTCTTCCACCAGCCCAGGCTGGTGCTCGCCGACACTCAAGTGCTCGACACGCTGCCGATCCGCGAGTTCCGCGCCGGCTATGCCGAGCTCGCCAAATACGGGCTGATCGACCGCCCGGCCTTCTTCGCCTGGCTGGAACAGAACTGGCGTGACGTCTTTGCCGGCGGCGCGGCGCGGGTCGAGGCGATCGCCGAGGCCTGCCGCACCAAGGCCGACGTCGTCGCCCGCGACGAGTTCGAGACCGGCGACCGCGCGCTGCTCAATCTCGGCCACACATTCGGTCATGCGCTGGAAGCCGCCACGCACTATGACGGCGCGCGCCTGGTGCATGGCGAGGGCGTCGCCATCGGCATGGCGCTGGCGCATCGTTTTTCGGCGCGGCTCAACCTGGCGAGTCCGGACGACGCGGAACGCGTCGAAGCGCATCTGCGCGCCGTCGGCCTGCCCTGGCGGATGGCCGATATTCCGGGCGAACTGCCGGATGCCGAGGCGCTGCTCGGCTTCATCACCCAGGACAAGAAGGTCTCGCGCGGTGCGCTGACCTTCATCCTCACACACGGCATCGGCCAGTCGTTCATCGCCAAGGACGTGCCGCCCTCGGAAGTGCTCTCCTTCCTCAAGATGAGCCATCCCGCAGCGCTCAAGCTGAGCCATCCCGAACGGTCCAAGAGGAGCCGTTCCGGATGACCGACGCCGGCTGGATCGTCGCCGCCGTCCTCGCCGTCATCCTGCTTTCGGCGCTTCTGTTCCGCGCCCGCTTGCTTGCCGCTTTTGGCTACGCGCTGCGGCCGATCGAGCCGCCGCAGCGATCCGAGCGCAACGGCAAGGATCATGACAGCGACGATTCCCGTCGCGACGGCGAAGCCGGCCGCGAGGAGCGTAACCGGCTCGAGGGCCTCTTCGACCTCGAAGAGCTCGAAGTGTCGGATATCATGGTCCATCGCACCAATATGCGCTCGGTCAATGCCGACAATGCGCCGGAGGCGGTGGTGCGCGAGATCCTCACGAGTCCGCACACCCGCATGCCGCTGTGGAAGGGTTCGCTCGACAACATCGTCGGCGTGCTGCACGCGAAAGACCTGCTGAGGGCCCTCAACGAGGTCGGCAACGACTTTTCACAGATCGACGTCATGAAGATCGCGGCGAAGCCCTGGTTCGTGCCGGACACCACCACCTTGCAGGAACAGCTCAACGCCTTCCTGCGGCGCAAGACGCATTTCGCCATCGTCGTCGACGAGTATGGCGAGGTCGAAGGGCTGGTGACGCTGGAAGACATCATCGAGGAGATCGTCGGCGAGATCGCCGACGAGCACGATGTCGACATGCAGGGCGTCAAGAAAGAAGCCGATGGTTCGGTCGTCGTCGACGGCACCGTGCCGATCCGCGACTTGAACCGCGCGCTCGACTGGGACCTGCCTGACGAGGAAGCCACGACGATCGCCGGCCTCGTCATCCATGAGACGCAGTCGATCCCCGAGGAAAAGCAGGCTTTCACCTTTCACGGCAAGCGTTTCGTCGTCATGAAGCGCGACAAGAACCGCATTTCGAGGCTGAGGATCAGGCCCGCCAGCGAAAGCTAGGTGTGTCGATATTCAGGTGATGCCGGCCTGCGAATGGCAGCTTCCTGCGCTTCCGGTGCTCACGTACTTTCAGTACGCTCCGCTCCGGTTCTCGGAAGCCACCATTCTCGGCTCGGCCTGACCTGAATCTCAACACACCTAGAGCGTTTCACCGTTTCACGGAAACGGCGAACCGCTCTATCTCTTTGTTTTTGAAGCAATTCCGGACGGAAAACCGCTCACACTTTTCCTGGAATTGCTCTAGGCGGAGCGGCTTGCGATCTCACAATTCCTTCGTCCAGCGCTCGCTGAGCGTCGCGCCGGTCCCGGCGTCGATTGCCGCCAGGCTGACCTCGTAGCCCCAAAGGTTGCGGATATGGCGCAGGGTTGCGTCGCGGCTCTGGCCCTCGAGCATGATGCCATCCTTGACCTTGTGCTGCAGCCGCAGATGCCGGTCCCCAAGCAAGTCAACGTCGACCACCTGGATGTCGGGGCGGCTGGCACCGATATCGTAGCTTTGCGCCAGCGCCGACCTTATCCTGGCGTAGCCGCGCTCATTGTGGATCGAGGCCACCTCGTAATGCGGCTCGTCGGCGCCGTCGGCCAGCATGAATAGCCGCCATTTGCGGATCAGCGCCGGGCTCAGATACTGGCGGATGAAGGACTCGTCGCGGTGGTTGGCCCAGGCGTCGAGCAAGGTGTCGCGCCAGTCGCCGCGGCCGGCGATGTCCGGGAACCAGTCGCGGTCCTCGGCGGTGGGCGCGGTCGAGATGCGCTGGATATCCTGCATCATGTCGAGGCCCAGCGCATAGGGATTGATGCCGGAGTAGCGCGGATCGTCATAGGTCGGCTGGAAGACCACGTTCGAGTGGTTGCGCAGGATCTCGAGCATGGCGCCTTCGCTGATGCGGCCACGATCGAACAGCGTGTTCATGATCGTGTAGTGAACGAAGGTGGCGCAGCCCTCGTTCATCACCTGGGTTTGCCGCTGCGGGTAGAAATATTGCGCGATGACGCGCACGATCCTGACGATCTCGCGCTGCCAGGGCTCGAGGACGAGGCTGTTCTTCTCCAGGAAATAGAGCAGGTTCTCCTCCGGCAGCTTGAGCGATTTCTTCCGCTCGGCAAGGATTTCGTCCCCCGCTTCCGGCTTGGTCTTTCCCTGCGAGGGCGGCAGCGTTCGCCACAGATCGCTGAAGGAGCGCTCCTCGTATTCGAGGCGCTCGCGCAGCCCCTCGCGCTGCTGCTCGGACGACAGTTTCGGCGGCCGATGGTAGCGAAACACGCCCTGCTCCATCAGCGCGTGGGCCGAATCCAGGATCGCTTCCACGGCCGCGAGGCCATGCCGTTCCTCGCATCGGGCGATGTAGCCCTTGGCAAAATCCAGATAGCTCAGAATGCCGCCGGCATCGGTCCATTGCCGGAAGAGATGATTGTTCTTGAAGAAATGGTTGTGGCCGAGCGCGGCATGCGCGGTCACCAGGGCCTGCAGGGCCATCGTGTTCTCTTCCATCAGATAGACGATGCAGGGGTTGGAGTTGATGACCAGCTCATAGGCCAGGCCGCGCGCGCCCTTGCGGTAGAGAAACTCGTCGTAGAGGAAACGCTTGCCGAAAGACCAATGCCGGTACATCAGCGGCATGCCGACCGAGGAATAGGCGTCGAGCATCTGCTCGGAAGAGATCACCTCCATCTGCACAGGATAGATGTCTAGGCCCAACTCCTCGGTCCCGAGCGCCTCGATCTCGTCATAGACGCGAGACAGCTTTGCAAAATTCCAGTCCGAGCCGGAAAACAGCAGTTCGGATTTGCGCGCCTGGCTGACCATTGCCGAAACCCCTCAAGCGCTCTTGCGCAGAGCGGGCTGCCGGGCGAAGAGCTCGCGGAAGACCGGGTAAATATCGGCCGGCGCGGCAATGCGCCTCATCTGGAAGTTCGGCCATTTGCCGTCGACGGCGTTGTAGGCGCGCCAGAGCGACGTGCCGTTCTCGGTCGAGCCGAAGATATGGCTTTCCCGCTCGTCGATGATCTCCACATAGGCGAAATACTGGCAAAGCCGCATGAGCTTACGGTCAAGCAGTTCTATGCAGCGCTCGGAGTCGGTGGCGAAGTTGTCACCGTCGGAGGCCTGGGCGGCGTAGATGTTCCATTCGGCGGCCGGATAGCGTTCCTGGATGATGCGATGCATTTCCTCGAGCGCGGTGGAGACGACCGTGCCACCACTTTCGGTGTGATAGAAGAATGTCTGCTCGTCCACCTCCTTGGCCTGGTGGGTGTGGCGAATGAAGACGACCTCGATGCGTTCATAGCGGCGCGTCAGGAAGAGATGCAGCAGCACGAAGAAGCGTTTGGCCAGATCCTTCTCGCGCTCTCCCATCGAACCCGAGACATCCATCAGGCAGAACATGACCGCGTTCGCATTGGGCACGGGCTGGGGATCGAAGCGGTTGAAACGGATGTCGACCGGATCGACATAGGCAATCCGCCTGCGTCGACGCTCGATCCGCTCAAGCTCTTCGCGCAGCGCCGTGATGCGTTCGCGCACAGCGGCGCTTGTCTGCTTCGCTTCCAACTCGGCGATCTGCCGGGCGATTTCGTCCACCTCTGCCTGCTTGGGACGCCTCAGCGCGATGCGCCGCCCGTGGCTGTTGCGCATCGTGCGTCCGACATTGATGTTGGTCGGCGCTCCGCTTGCAGCGAAGCCTGCCCGCCTCGGCTTGAAGCTCAGTATCTGCTTGAGGTTGAGCTTGACCAGATCCGGCAGTTCGAGGTCCTCGAAGAAAAGGTCGAGCACTTCCTCGCGCGACAGCACGAAGCGGAAGTCGTCTTCGGATTCCGTGGTCCCCGGAGCCGATCCGTAACCGCCGCCGCCGCCAGGCTTGTCGATAAGATCGCCAGGGCTGAACGTCCTGTTGCCGGGCAGGACGTGCTGGCGCCGGCCGCTTTGCCTGTCGTCGCCGAAGCTCGGTTCGTCCGTGCCCTTGCGCGGCATCGGCACGGCGTGTTCGCGGTCGAGATCGGCGATGCCGCCGGTACGGACCTTGTCGCGGATGCTGCGCTTGAGATCCTCGCGGGCACGCCTGAGGAAGCGCTGGCGATTGCCAAGGCTCTTGTCTTTCGGGTTCAGACGGCGGTCGATGAAGATCGGCATGGCACCGTTCGGGCGTCCCTCAACCCGCCTTGTTCACGCGCATGTACCAGTCGACCAATCGGCGCACCTGCCGCTGGGTATAGCCGCGCTCCACCATGCGCTGCACGAATTCATTGTGCCGCTTCTCCGTGACGCTGTCCTGCTTGGAGCCGAAGCTGATCACCGGCAACAGGTCCTCGACCTGGCCGAACATGCGCTTCTCGATAACCTCGCGAAGCTTTTCATAACTCGTCCAGGAAGGATTGCGGCCATGGTTGCGCGCCCGGGCGCGCAAGGTGAATTTGACCACTTCGTTGCGGAAGTCCTTGGGGTTGGCGATGCCGGCCGGCTTTTCGACCTGCGACAACTCCTTCTCCAGAACCTCGCGGTTGAGGATCTGGCCGGTGTCGGGGTCCTTGTAGTCCTGATCCTCGATCCAGGCATCGGCATAAGCGATGTAGCGGTCGAAGAGGTTCTGGCCGTACTCGCTGTAGGATTCCAGATAGGCCTTCTGGATCTCGTGGCCGATGAACTCGGCATAGCGGCTAGCGAGTTCCGACTTGATGAACTCGAGATAGGCGGCCTCCGTTTCCTTCGGGAATTGCTCGCGCTTGATCGCCTCTTCGAGGATGTACATCAGGTGCACGGGATCGGCAGCCACCTCCTTGGTGTCGTAGTTGAAGGTCTGCGACAGGATCTTGAACGCGAAACGCGTGCTGACGCCGGTCATGCCCTCGTCGACGCCGGCGGCATCGCGATATTCCTGGACCGACTTCGCCTTCGGGTCGATCTCCTTGAGGTTCTCGCCGTCATAGGCGCGCATCTTGGTGTAGAGCGGCGAGTTCTCGTGCTCGGCAAGACGGGTCGAGACGGTGAAGCGGCTGAGGATGTCCAGCACCTCGGGCGCGCAAGGACTGTTCGCCAGCTCGCTTTCGCGCAGCAGCTTCTCGTAGATTTGCCGCTCCTCGGTGATGCGCAGACAATAGGGAACCTTGACCACGAGGATGCGGTCGAGGAAGGCCTCATTGTTCTTGTTGTTCTTGAACTGCTGCCATTCCGATTCGTTGGAATGGGCGACGACGATGCCCTGATAGGGGAAGGCGCCGAAATTCTCGGTGCCGTTGTAGCTGCCTTCCTGGGTCGCGGTCAGCAACGGATGCAGGACCTTGATCGGCGCCTTGAACATCTCGACGAATTCGAGCAGGCCTTGCGTGGTCCGGTTGAGGCCGCCGCTGTAGGAATAGGCGTCCGGGTCGGACTGGCTGAAATGCTCCAACTGCCTGATGTCGACCTTGCCGACCAGGGCAGAGACGTCCTGGTTGTTCTCGTCCCCGGGCTCGGTCTTGGCGATGGAGATCTGGCGCAGCCGTGACGGCATCAGCTTGACGACGCTGAATTTGGAGATGTCTCCGGACAGTTCGTCGAGGCGTTTGGCTGCCCAGGGCGAGATCAGTCCGTTCAGGCGGCGGCGGGCGATGCCGTATTTATCCTCCAGCAGATCGCCCATCCGGTCGGGATGGAAGAGGCCGAGCGGCGATTCGAAGATCGGGCTGATCTGGTTGCCGACCTTGAGCGTGTAGATGGGCCGCTCCTCCATCAGCTTCTTCAGCCGTTCGGCGAGCGAGGATTTGCCGCCGCCGACCGGGCCTAAGAGATAGAGGATCTGCTTGCGCTCCTCGAGGCCTTGCGAGGCGTAGCGGAAATATCCGGCGATGCGCTCGATCGTATCCTCCATTCCGTAGAAGTCGGAAAAGGAAGGATAGATCTTGATGGTGCGGTTGGAGAAAATGCGGCCGAGCCGCTCGTCCTTGCTGGTATCGACCAGATTCGGCTCGCCGATCGCCTCGACCATGCGTTCGGGCGCCGAGGCGTACATGGATTTGTCCTCGCGGCATGCCAGCAGATATTGCTGGAGGCTGATCTCTTCCTGGGCCGCGTTGGAATAGATCTCCGAAAACAGATCGAAGACGTCGGATTGGTTCTCGCGCATGATGCTTTGCCTCGGAGCCGATAGGCTGCCAATCGGCTCATCGCTTCATCAACCGCCGGAAAGCATTGTGGTTCCCTTCACTTGAAGGAAGTGTGCACAATGCACTCCGGTATTGGCCTTCGGGCCACCCCGATTCGGCCGTAAATGCTCGCCTATGAACATACGTGGTGATTGCCAGCGGACGGTCAAGGAGCGGATTTGGTTTCGCACCGAAAGTTGTCATTTTTGCTTCCTAAAGGAGACGCTTGGCGAGCACCCGTGCCCGCCGGGACACAGCCTGGCCGGAGATGGCGATGATTAATCGACGCAGTTTCATCGTGGCAACCCTGGCGGCGCTGTTGCCGGCGGGGGCGTCAGCCGCCGAGCGTCCGGGCCAGCCGGAACCGCAAACCCTCGATTACGGCCCGGCCAAGCTCGACATCTACGCGCCGGCCGGCGCGAAAAACCTGCCGGTGGTGTTCTTCGTCCATGGCGGCGCCTGGCGGTTCGGCAAGCGGAGCCAGGTCGGCTCAAAGCCGGACTTCCTGCTTGCCAATGGCTTCGTGTTCGTCTCGATCGACTATCGAATGTTGCCGGAAGCGGACGTCGCTACCCAGGCCGGCGATGTCGAAAAGGCCTACGCCTATGTGCGCGCCAACATCGCCCGGCATGGCGGCGATCCGGACCGCATCGTCGGGATGGGCCATTCGGCCGGCTGCCATCTGGTTGCGCTGACCGGCATGCGCGGAGGGTTGCCGGGTGTCGCCGCGCTGATCCTGGACGACACCAGGGCCTATGATCTTGCCGCGCTTTCGAGAAATGGCGGCATGGTGCGCGCCTATGCGCGTGTCTTCTCCGACCCGAAACAATGGGCGGCGCTGTCGCCGTCGAGCTATGTCGACGGCAAAAAACATCCGCCAACCTTCATCGCCTATTCGCGCGCGCCAGGGCGAAGCGAAGAGTCAAAGGCTTTCGCGGAACGCCTGCGCGCCACCGGCACCAAGGTCACGCTGTTCGACGGAAGCGCCTATACGCATATGTCGATCAATGGCGATTTCGGCGAGGAAGGTGACGCGCTCACCGCCGCGGCGTTGGCGTTCCTGAAGGCGACGGTGGCCTGACTACCAGCGCGTCTTCTCGCCGGGTGCCGCCGGCTCGATCGCCAGCGCGTGCACGCCTGCCTTCAGTTCGTCGGCAAGCAGTTCGTTGACGGCGCGGTGGCGGTCGATGCGGCTCATGCCGGCAAAACTCGGCGAGACAATGCGGACGCGGAAATGCGTCTCGCCCGTGCCGTCGAACGTCGCATGATGGCCGGACTCGACATGGTGATGGCCTGCATGAAGGTTGCTTTCGTTGATGACGGCGAGCCGTTCGGGCGAAAATGCCGCTTTCAGCTTGTCTTCCATCTTGGCCTGTATGGACATCCGGGCTTCCCTTCACCACATTTACGGCACAGCCGCAAAATCTTGAATTTCGACCGCTTTTAAGCCGCGATTCAGCGGTTAGAGCGATCATCGGCGAAATGTCAATTCTTGTTTCGCATATGCGAACAGCCCATAAATGGGTGAGATGAAAGCGTATCCCAAATATTTCGAAAAGATCCGGATCCGGCCGGAGAAGGACGCCGAGCTGAAGTCGCGCGCGCCGGTCTGCCAGTGGGACGGCTGCAACGAGGCCGGCACGCACCGGGCGCCGGTCGGACGGCTCAAGGAGGGCGAGTATTTCCGCTTCTGCTTCGACCATGTGCGCGAATACAACAAGGGCTTCAACTACTTCTCCGGCGTGTCGGACAGCGAGATCGCACGCTTCCAGAAGGAGGCGCTGACCGGCCACAGGCCGACCTGGCGCATGGGCGCCAATGGCGGCGGGACGCGCTCGGCGCCGGATTTCGCGCAGCAACGCTCGGGGCGCGCCGGCTACTACAACCGCATGCGCGACCCGTTCAACCTGTTCGGCTCAGGGGCGCGCGAGCCGCGCGAGCGCAAGGCAAAGCCGCTTGAGGCCAAGGCGCTGGAAACGCTTGGCCTTGACACAAAGGCGACTGGTCAGGACATCAAGGCGCGTTATAAGGAACTGGTTAAGCGTCACCATCCGGATGCGAATGGCGGCGACAGAGGTTCGGAAGACCGGTTCCGCGATGTGCTGCAGGCCTATCGCGTGCTCAAGCAAGCAGGATTGTGCTGAGCGGCCCCACGGTCCCAAGTCGTTTTCCAACTTTCATAAGGTTGGAAAAGGCTCTAAGACCGCCCCCGGACAAAATCGATTGCCGGCGAAACGCGGCGTTTCGCCCGTGGAGACGTTGATAGAGATGAACAAGGTCGATCGCGACATCGCCAACCTGCCCGACACGACGGTGTCGGTGAAGGAGAAATTCGGTTTCGACTCCAAGATGATCGTTCCCGCCTATTCGGCGGCGACCGAGCATGTCCCGGACATCGACCCGGATTATCTGTTCGACAAGGCGACGACATTGGCGATCCTCGCCGGCTTTGCCTACAACCGCCGCGTGATGGTGTCGGGTTATCACGGCACCGGCAAGTCGACGCATATCGAGCAGGTCGCGGCGCGGCTCAACTGGCCCTGCGTGCGCGTCAACCTCGACAGCCATGTCAGCCGTATCGACCTCGTCGGCAAGGACGCCATCGTCGTCAAGGAAGGCCTGCAGGTCACCGAATTCCGCGACGGCATCCTGCCCTGGGCCTATCAGCATAATGTGGCGCTGTGCTTCGACGAGTATGACGCCGGCCGGCCGGACGTGATGTTCGTCATCCAGCGCGTGCTGGAATCGTCGGGACGGCTCACGCTGCTCGACCAGAGCCGTGTCATCCGCCCGCATCCGGCCTTCCGGCTGTTCGCCACCGCCAACACGGTCGGTCTCGGCGACACCACCGGCCTCTATCACGGCACGCAGCAGATCAACCAGGCCCAGATGGACCGCTGGTCGATCGTCACCACGCTCAACTACCTGCCGCACGACAATGAGGTGAACATCGTGCTGGCCAAGGCCAAGCACTATCGCGACAACAAGGGCAGGGACATCGTCAACAAGATGGTGCGCGTCGCCGACATGACGCGCTCGGCCTTCATCAATGGCGACCTGTCGACCGTGATGAGCCCGCGTACCGTCATCACCTGGGCCGAAAACGCCGAGATCTTCGGCGACATCGGCATGGCGTTTCGGCTGACCTTCCTCAACAAGTGCGACGAACTGGAGCGTTCGGTGGTGGCTGAGTTCTACCAGCGCGCCTTTGGCGAGGATCTGCCGGAGAGCGCCGCCAACGTGGTGCTGGGCTAGGCGCGCAGCTGAAAGGCCTCCGGCCTTTCAGCATGAAAACGCGCAGGGAATGATCAATGGCGGGTCCGGGCGACAACACGCGCAACAAGCCGAAGAACGGGTCTGAAGCGGACAGCTTCAAGCGCGCCGTCACCGTGTGCATGCGCGCCGTCGCCGGCGACAAGGATCTCGAGGTCGGCTTCGCCAAGGACCGGCCGGCGCTGGCCGGAAATCGGGCGCGCCTGCCTGAACTGCCCAAGAAAGCGTCGCGCAACGACATCGCGATCACGCGCGGCCTAGGCGACTCAATGGCTCTGAAGCGGGCCTGCCACGATCAGCGCATCCACAATAAGCTGGCGCCGGAAGGCAAGCTCGCGCGATCCATCTTCGATGCCGTCGAGCAGGCCCGCGTCGAGGCGATCGGCAGCCGCGCCATGCAGGGCGTGGCCGACAATATCGGCTCGATGCTCGAGGACAAATACGCCAAGGCGAATCTCGTCGACGTCAGGGACAAGGCTGACGCGCCGCTCGAGGAAGCGATCGCGCTGATCGTGCGCGAAAAACTCACCGGACGCGCAGTGCCGAAGAGCGGCGAGCGGCTGGTCGATCTCTGGCGTCCCTGGGTCGAGGAAAAGGCCCGCGGCGACCTCGAAGGCCTCTCGGCCAAGCTTGAGGACCAGCAGGCCTTTGCCCGCGTCGTGCGCGACATGCTGGTTTCCATGGAGATGGCCGAGGAACTCGGCGACGACCAGGAAACTGAAGATTCGGAAGAAAACGAAGAGAACGAGCAGCAGGGCGAGGAACAGAGCGAGGAAGGCGGCGAGGAGGATTCAGGCTCCGAGCAGTCGCAGTCGGAAGATGCCGAAGCCTCCGCCGACGAGGAAGAGTCGGCCGAGACGGAAGCGACGGACGCCACCTCCGACGACCTCTCCGAAGAGGACGATTCCGACGCCGAGACGCCCGGCGAGGCCAAGCGCAACGACAACCTGTTCCTCAACCTGCCGAAAGAGATCGACTACAAGGTCTTCACCACCGCCTTCGACGAGACGGTGGGCGCCGAGGATCTTTGCGAGGAAGAGGAGCTCGACCGGCTGCGCGCCTTCCTCGACAAGCAGCTCGCCAACCTGTCCGGCGTCGTCGGGCGATTGGCCAACCGGCTGCAGCGCCGGCTGATGGCGCAGCAGAACCGCTCCTGGGATTTCGACCTGGAGGAAGGCTATCTCGATCCGGCCCGCCTGGTGCGTGTCGTCATCGATCCGATGCAGCCGCTGTCCTTCAAGCAGGAGCGCGACACCAAGTTCCGTGACACCGTCGTGTCCCTCGTGCTCGACAATTCGGGCTCGATGCGCGGCCGGCCAATCACCGTCGCTGCGACCTGCGCCGACATCCTGGCGCGCACGCTGGAGCGCTGCGGCGTTTCGGTCGAGATCCTCGGCTTCACCACCCGCGCCTGGAAAGGCGGGCAGGCGCGCGAGAAATGGCTGAAGGACGGCAAGCCGCCCAATCCCGGCCGGCTCAACGACCTGCGCCACATCATCTACAAGTCCGCCGACCACCCATGGCGGCGCGCGCGGCGCAATCTCGGGCTGATGATGCGCGAGGGTCTGCTCAAGGAAAACATCGACGGCGAGGCGCTGCTTTGGGCGCATAACCGGCTGATCGGCCGGCCCGAGCAGCGCAAGATCCTGATGATGATCTCGGACGGCGCGCCGGTCGACGATTCGACGCTCTCGGTCAATCCGGGCAACTATCTGGAGCGGCATCTGCGGGCAGTCATCGAGCTGATCGAGACGCGTTCGCCGGTCGAGCTTTTGGCCATCGGCATCGGCCACGACGTCACCCGCTACTACCGCCGCGCCGTCACCATCGTCGACGCCGAGGAACTGGCCGGGGCCATGACCGAGCAGCTCGCCTCGCTGTTTGGCGAGGAAAGCGCGCGCGACACCCGCCGCGGCGGGCTGCGGCGCGTCGGATGATCTTTTCGGGGCGGCGCGCGCGGCGGACGCTCTTCGCCTGCGTGCTGACCTGCGCTTTGCCGGCCATTGCCGCCCAAAGAGCTTCCGTCGAGACCGTCGAAATTTCAGCGCGGCCGATCACCCAGTTCCATACCGGCCATGACGAGACGCGGTTCGGGCCGTTCGAATTCGTCGGCGGGCTGGAGATGACCTCGCCGGCGCGCGATTTCGGCGCGCTGTCGGCGTTTCGTTTCTTGAAGCCGGGCAGCGACTTCATCGGGGTCGCCGACACCGGCTTCTGGTTCTTCGGCACGATCGCGCATGACGCCGGCAAGCGCCCCTCGGGTGTCAAGAATTTCCGCATGCAGCAGATGGTTGACGTCTCGGGCCGGCCGATCCACAGGAAATGGGAGGTCGACGCGGAGGGGCTCGCTGTCAAGGACGGCATCGCCACCGTCGGCTTCGAGCGCGACCAGCGCGTCGCCCAGTTCAAGATCGATCCCGACAATATGAAAGCGCCGGTCCGGCAGCTCGGCTATCTGGTTCCTGCGAGGGAACTGCGCCAGAACCGCGGCTTCGAGACCGTCACCCACGCCAACCCTTACGGGCAGCACGCGGGCGGGCTGGTCGTGGTCTCGGAAAGGAGCCTCGACAATGCGGGCAACGTCTATGCCGCCATTATCGAAGGGCCGCACAAGGGCGTCTTCACCATCAAGCGGAACGGCGATTTCGACATCACCGACGGCGCCTTCCTGCCGGATGGCGACCTGCTGCTTCTGGAGCGCAGCTTCTCGATCGCGCGCGGGGTGAAGATGCGGCTGCGGCGCATCTATGGCGAGAGCGTCGAGAAGGGCGCGGTCGCCGACGGGCCGGTACTGATGGAGGCCGACATGGGCTACCAGATCGACAATATGGAAGGGCTCGACGTCTGGACACGCGACGACGGCGCGCTGATGGTGTCGCTGGTATCCGACGACAACCATTCGATCCTGCAGCGCAATCTCTATCTGGAATTCATCCTGCACCAGGACTGAGCCGGCATGGAGCCCGGCTTTGCCAGCGCCGCGAGGTTACCGGCCGACGTGACGGACCTCGTTCATCAGGAAATTGGCCGCGCGCTTGCTGCGGTTGCGGATCTTGAGCGTCGCGGTGTTGTCGACGAAATAGGTGTGAAGGATGCTGTCGCGGGTGCGGACTTCGGGTCCGACGATGTCGACCGCGTGCCAGGTGTCGGTGCCGACCGCAAAGGCGTAGCCCGTGTTGGGCGAAAACGACATCCGGTGTGAATTCTCGAAACCGCCGCCGCCCGGCTTGCGCTGGGCGAAGCGCGTGCCGATGTGGTTGATGCTTTCGTCCTCCGGCAGGTAGAACTGTACCGTGATGCCCTTCCATTTCGTGTCGGTGTGGAAATTGATCTTGTAGCCCGGCACGTCGCGCGTCAGCATCGGCACCGGATACATGCCGACCTTCATGAAGTCCGAGCCGAACCGGCGCTCCAGGCCGGGGGCAAGGCGGCGCATGAATGCCTCCTTCAGTTCCGGCGCATGCAACGCCTTGCCGACAAGGGCCCAGACGGCTCGTTTCTCAGCCGGCAGATGGCGGATATATTCGGGGTAGAGGTCGATCTTGACCCGCGTCGCGGTCCCGTCGGCCTTGATGTTCACATTGTTGCGGCCCTTGAGCGCGCGATATTCGCGCGCCTCGGGCATGGCTGCGCGCATGCGCAGGTAAAGATCCGCCGGGAAGACATCGGTCATTTCCAGGTGCCAGAACGGCATTTCCACAAACCTGGCGCGGTTCACGGCCTCCACCATGTGGGAGACAACATGCTGCAGCGTTTGTGTGGCTGATGCTGGCGCCGCCGCGCCGTCTATAACCGACATGGATGTTCTTTCCCCAACTGGAACCCCGAATCCAAATTCCCTGCTCACATATATCGCTGCTCGGGCGAAATGCTAACCAAAGCACAGGCTGGATTGCAATGATCCACCGGACTGATCTTAGTCGCGGTTTGCCGCCTCACAAAGTGAAGATGGTTCAGCACAAGAGTAGTGCGGTGCAAAGCGTGATGCCGACGATGCTGATATGGCTCCAGGCCGATATTCAACGAACCTTATAGATCTCGATCGGCTTGCCCGCGGTCGAGGGCTCCAGCTCGAGCCAATCCGGCACGTCGTCTCGCAGCAGTGCCGCGGCAAGGCCCTTGGGTGCGTCCAAGCCCAGCGATATCTCTTCCGTGTTGCCGCGACAGATCGCGATCAATCCCACTCGCTCGCGCTGGATGACGGCGCGGGCTGCTTCCGGCGTTCCCATGAAAGCGTCGAGCATGGCGAGATTGCCGGCGACATTGCGGTGGTAGGGGCCGGCCAGCGCCCGGTGGCCGGTGAACATCAATATCCCCGAGCCGAGATTGGACGAGGCAAGCACCGTCGTCGCCGGCAAGGCGGCCAGATCGCGGAAGTCGTCCGGCTTGCCGCAGGTCACGGCATGATCGGGATCGGAATTGATCTGCTGCGGCGCCTTCTGGACCACGGATTGCGCCGCCACCGCTACCCCGGCCCAGGTCGCATTGAGCGAGACCAGCCACGCCATGACAATGCCGGTGGAAAGGCGCCATGAGGGCGCGGCGCTCGCCTTGAGGCGGATTTTCGCGATCCAGGCCGAGAGCGGCAGCACGGCGAAGGCGACGGAGAAGGTCGAGCCGCGCACCTGCCAGAGGCTGACGCCGAAGGCGACGAAAAGCAGGATGGCGGCAAGCATCTCGTCGCGGCGCAGGCGACGGCTTCGCAGCTGAAAGCCGATCAGCAGCATGGCGATGATGGGCGTCACGTAGCGCGCCGCCATCAGCTTCGGCTGGTGGATGGCAACGCTCCAGAAGGGCTGCGCTTCGACCACGTCGGCCAGCCAATAGGTGCGGATGCGTTCGTCCATGCCCGCGTAGGGCGATGCCAGGCATTGCGGGAAGAACACGATCGCCACGGCCGCGACTACCGCCGCGAGCGCCAGCATCGAGACAAGCCTGGCCCGCGCCGTCGACGCGGTCAACGCGCTGGCGGTCGCCAGGCCGAAACCGGAAAGCGCGGCAACCGCGAACTGGAAGGACGAGAAGGCGTCGCACTGGGCGACGTCCCAGTCGGCCGGCCGGATGGTCGCCACGAAGACCAGGAAGGCGACGCCGGCAAATCCAAGGCCGAAGCCGCGCGCTGGGAGGCGCTCCTTGTCGTCGAGGACGAACAGGACCGCGGCGCAGACGCCGAGCGTCGCCACATAGGGAGCAGTCTCCATGCCGACAGCGAGCGTCAGGCCGGCGCAAATGCCTGACAGAAGGGCTGCAACTCGCCAGGAGGGCGCTTCCATCAGAAGCCAGAGGCTGGCCGCCGTCAGCAGCAGCTGGAGATTGTGGTGATCGATCACGCCCGGGCTGTAGATCACCAGATAGAACAGCGCGGCCGTCGACAGGATGAGCGACGGCATCGCGACGTTGGCGCCGGCGAAGCGCCGCGAGGCGCGCATGAGCACGAATATGGTCAGTCCATAGAGCGCGGTCGGCCAGATGATCTGCGCGGCGCGTTCGGCGGTGGCGGTGCTGGCGCCGAGCGCATCGAGGGCCATGATAAGCAATGCGAGCGGCGCATCCACCAGCCGCGACCAGTGCATGACGAAGCCGCCGGCCGTGCCCATCCTGTATTGATGAAGATCGAACCAGCCCTGGCCGGCGAGCAGGTCGCGGACCTCGACCAGCCGCAGCATGCTGTCATTGTCCGCGCCATAATCGCGAAGGGTCTGGAAACCGGAGACCGCGTTGATCGTCAGCACCACCAGCGTGGCGCACAACGCGAGCAGGAGATCATTTTTCCAACCGGTGCCTGGCACGGTCATGCTGGTCGCGATGCCCTGGAAAGTTTTCGCGATCCTGCATCATCGGCCGTAACAAAGCGTAAAGCCGCCGTGCCGATCCTGTGGCTCAAGGCTCCCTGGCTGCAATCCAGATCACGTGGCGGGCGCCGCGCTTGCCGTGGGCGCGCGTGTTGACTTCCTCGACGGCGAAGCCTGCCTGCTTCAGCCGCCGGGTGAAGCCGCTGTCCGGTCCCTGCGACCAGACTGCCAGCACACCGCCTGGCTTCAGCGCGGCGCGCGCGGCGGCCAGCCCAGCCGCGTCATAAAGTGAGTCATTGCCCTTGTAGACGATGCCCTCGGGACCATTGTCGACGTCGAGCAGGATGGCGTCCCAAACGGCTTTCTGCGCCCTTATCAGCTGACCGACATCAGCCTCGCGAATGCTGACGCGAGGATCGTCGAGGCAACCATCAAAGATCTTCGCCATCGGGCCACGCGCCCAGCCAACGACCGCGGGGACAAGCTCGGCGACGGTGACGGCGGCTTCGCTACCGAGGGCGGCGAGGGCGGCGCGCAAGGTGAAGCCCATGCCCAGCCCGCCGATGAGGATCCCCGGCTGCTTGCGGCTAGCGATCCGCTCGCAGGAAAGCCTGGCGAGCGCCTCCTCCGAGCCGCTGAGGCGACTGTTCATCAGCTCGTTGGTACCGAGCATGATCGAAAATTCAGTGCCGCGCTGCTTCAGGCGCAGTTCTTGGCCGCCATCGGGCGTGCGGGCGGAATCAAGCTGGACCCAGGGGATCATGCTTTTCCTTTTCGTTCGGGCATGATCTTTTCCAAAAACCGGGCCCCACTTTTTGGGATCATGCTCTCTCCTTCTGTTTGGAGCATGATCTTTTCCAAAAACCGGATCCCACTTTTTGGGATCATGCTCCGACAGCGACCGCCGGCTGGCTCCAGCGGGCGGCGAGCAGCCGGTAGGGGATCAGCGCCACGACAGCGATGATCAGCTTGACCGAAAGGTCGCCAAGCGCCCAGGAGACCCAGCGCATCGTCTCGACCGGCAGCACGCCCATCAGCGGCGCGGCCTCCAGCGCGAAGCTGTCGTTGGGGCCGGCAAAGGCGAAGGCGGCGGAAAAGGCGACGCCGAAGAAGACGATCGTGTCGAACACCGAGCCGACCAGCGTGCCGACGATCGGCGCGCGCCACCAGCTCTGCCGGCGCAGCCGGTTGAACACGGTGACGTCGAGCAATTGCGCGGTGAGGAAGGCGGCACCGGAAGCGGCCGCGATGCGCACCAGCCGGTCGGCGGCGGTCTCGAACTCGATCAGGCCATGACGGAAGAGGAAGGGCGGGACCAGGATCGAGCAGGTCACCGCGGCCATAAAGCCGACGAACACCACCTGGCGCGCCACGGCCGGGCCGTAGCGGCGGTTGGCAAGGTCGGTGACCAGGAAGGAGAAAGGATAGGTGAAGGCGCCCCAGGTCAGCAGGTCGGCGAGCGACAGGCCGCCGACCTGGCCCTGCATCGGGAACTGCACAAGGATGTTCGACGCCACAACGACAAGCGCCATGGCGGCCACGAAGGGCAGGTATCGCATCAGGAAATTCATTTTTTTATCCTGGGTAATGGAACCAGCCGAGCGTCGTGCCGACGCTCGCTCTTATTCGGACAACGGATATGGCCGGTGCCCGAGGCGGTCGTCCCTCGCCCGAAAGCTGCTTTAAGCGGCGGACTGCTCGGCAAGCTTCTTGGCGATCTGCTTCTTCAGCAGACGAGCGCGCTGCGACAATTCCTTGACGTCGGCCTTGACCAGGAAGGCGTCGAGGCCGCCGCGATGCTCGACCGAACGCAGCGCGTTGGCCGAAATGCGCAGCCGAACGTTCTGGTTCAGCGCTTCGGAAATCAGCGTCACATTGACCAGGTTCGGCAGGAAGCGACGCTTGGTCTTGTTGTTGGCGTGGCTCACATTGTTGCCGGTCTGAACTGCCTTGGCAGTGAGTTCGCAGGTGCGGGACATCTTGACTAACCTTCAGTTTCTAAACCTGCCAAACCATTCTGCCCGCGCCAGGCGGCGCGCGGTCTCGGTCAGGCGGCCTTTGGAAAAGTTGGCGTTCCATAGTGGCATTTCACCACTGCGTCAAGCTCCGGCACGTGGCCTGCGGTGCGGCGCGCTCCATATAAAGGCCGGATTTCGTATTATAAGCCCTTCGCGAAGGGATATGCCAGGCTGGAGCCTTAGCGTTTCGGCCGAACTGCCAGGGATTCGCCAGCCGCCATGCTCCGTCCTGCTCATGCACTTGCCAGCCTGCTTGCCCTTGCCGTGCCGGCAACCGGTTTCGCCGCCCCCTCGCCGCAATCCTTCAAGGGCGAATACACGGTCTCGTTTCTCGGGCTTTCGATCGCCAGGGCGACTTTCTCCAGCCGCTACGAGGGCAATACCTACGCCATCGACGGCACCGTCTCGGCCGCCGGGCTCGGCAGGCTGTTCGACGACACCAAAGGCACGATTTCGTCGAAAGGCACCATTTCCGACAAGCGTATGACGCCGCAGGTGTTCAGGGCCGATTATACGTCCGGCAAGAAGGCCTCGATGGTCGACATCCGCTTCAGCAACGGGTCGGTCACCTCCACGCAAGTCGTTCCCGCGCCGGGCAAGCGCGATCCGAAGAGCTGGGTGCCGATCGGCGACGGAGACCTGAAATCGGTGCTCGATCCGATGGCCGCGACGGTCATCCATGCCGACAGTCTGGACAAGGTCTGCGGACGCACGGTCAAGTTCTACGATGGCGAAATGCGCGCCGACTTGAGCTTGACCTATGCCTCCAAGGGCTCGATCTCGGTGCCGGGCTACAAGGGCGACACGGTGACCTGCAAGATGGGCTTCGAGCCGGTGGCAGGCTACCGCAAGGGCCGCAAGGCGCTGAACTTCCTCCAGAACAGGAGCCGCATGCTGGTGACGTTTGCGCCGGTTGGCCAATCCGGCGTATATGCGCCGATCCGCGCCACGGTCGGCACCCAGATCGGTCCGTTGACCATCAGCGCTAGACGGTTCGAAGCGGTAAATTAGGTCAGGCGCCGCCACGCGCCGGCGGGGGAGATATGGGGCGCGCAACACTGATCGGTTTTTCGGCGGTCGCCATGTGGGCGCTGCTGGCGTTGCTCACCGACGCTTCCGGGCAGGTGCCGCCCTTCCTGCTGTCGGCCATCACCTTCGCCATCGGCACATGCGTCGGGCTGGCGGCGCGTCTGGTGATGCCGGCCGCCGACAGAAACCAGAAGATTCCGCCACAGGTCTGGGTGATCGGCATAGCTGGGCTGTTCGGCTACCATTTCTTCTACTTCACGGCGCTGCGCAACGCGCCAGCGGTCGAGGCAAGCCTCATCGCCTATCTGTGGCCGTTGCTGATCGTGCTGGGTTCCGCGCTGATGCCGGGCGAGCGGCTGGCCTGGAACCATGTCGTCGGCGCGCTGCTCGGCCTTGCCGGGACCTTCCTGATCGTCACCAAGGGCGGCGGGCTGGCCTTCGACGCGCGCTATGCCTTCGGCTACGCGATGGCCGCCGTCTGTGCGCTTTTGTGGTCGTCCTACTCGCTCTTGTCGCGGCGCTTCCCCTCGGTGCCGACCTCCATCGTCACCTGGTTCTGCGCGGCGACGTCGGTGCTTTCGCTGGCCTGTCATCTTCTGCTTGAGAAAACGGTGCTGCCGGAGGGTCCTGGACAGTGGCTGGCCGTCATCGGGCTCGGCCTGATGCCGGTTGGCGCGGCGTTTTACGCCTGGGATATTGGCGTCAAGCGCGGCAACATCCAGGTGCTGGGCGCCGCGAGCTATGCGGCGCCGCTTCTGTCGACGCTGGTGCTGATCGCTGCCGGCGTCGCCGAGCCGTCGCTGCGCATCCTCGCGGCCTGCGTGCTCATCACCGGGGGTGCTGCGCTGGCCGCGAAGTCTCTGCTGATGCGCAAGCCGACGGCCAAAGAGGTGAACGCATGATGCCGTTTCCCGGCGGCATCGAGGCCAATGCCAACGCGACGCTTCTGTTCTCGTTCGCCGCGGCGGTGATCTACGCCTTTGCGCTCGACATGCCGCCGAAATGGACGCGCACGGCGGCAAAGACGCTTGCCGTCGCCTTGCTGGCCGTGCTTGCCGCCATGCAGGGCGGTCCGCTGCTGCTTGTCGCGGCGCTGGGCTTGAGCGCCATCGGCGACGCCTTCCTGTCGCGCGACGGCGAAAAGACCTTTCTCGGCGGGCTGGCGAGCTTCCTCGCCGGCCACGTCGCCTATGTCGCCCTGTTCGCGCGGTCAGGCGGCGGACTCGGCCTTTTGAACGCCGAATCCTGGCGGGGTGCGATCGCGCTCGCCATGGCCGCATTCAGCATCGTCATGCTTGCCGCGCTCTGGTGCCGCGTCGGTCCGCAACTGCGCATTCCGATCGCCGTCTATGTCGCGGCGATCCTCGCCATGGGCATTTCGGCGCTCACCACCGGCAGCGCATGGGTCATCGCCGGCGCGGTGCTGTTCATCGCCTCGGACGGGTTGCTGGCGACCGAGCGCTTCCTGCTCGCGGCGATCTCGCCGCAGCGCCTTTGGATGCGCTACGCGGTCTGGGTGCTGTATTATGCGGCCCAGCTGGCCATCACGCTGGGATTTCTAATCAGCTAGAGCGTTTCACTGTTTTTCGGAAACAGTGAAACGCTCCAGCTCTTTGTTTTGTCGCAATTCCGGACGGAAAACCGCTCACACTTTTCCTGGAATTGCTCTAGCCGATCCTCGGCTGCCAGCCCGGCTCAGCCAGCTCGAAAGCGGCGAAGTCGAAGCCCGGCGCCACGGTGCAGCCGACCAGCGTCCACTCGCCAAGGCTGCGCGCCGACTGCCACCAGCCGGCCGGTACGACGAGCTGCGGCCGCTCGCCCGCGGCAAGGGCCGTGCCCAGAACCTGCTCGATGACCACGCCTGCGCCTTCCTCATGCATCGACAGCGCCAGCGGCGCACCGGCATAGTAATGCCAGACCTCGGCCGCGTCCTTCACCCGGTGCCATGCCGAAAGCTGGCCTTGCTCGAGCAGGAAGTAGATCGCGGTCGAATGACCGCGCGGGCCGCCCGCGGCGTCGCGAAACGTCTCGGCATACCAGCCGCCCTCGGGGTGCGGCTCGAGGCCAAGCGTTGCAATGATCTCGGCGGCGCTTTTCATCGATATTCAGAAATTATCCTTGCGCTTGCGGATCTCGGCAAACACCTCGGCGTCACCGGCTTTCTCCATGCCGAGATGCTTGCGGATCGCCGGGTCGTGCCAGCGCAGGAACGGGTTGGTCGACAGTTCCTCGCCGATGGTCGTTGGCAGCGTCGGCTTGTTGTCGGCGCGCAGCGCCTCGATCCTGGCCGCGCGCTGCCTCAGAAGCGGGTTGCCCGGATCGACCGTTACCGCGAAGCGGGCGTTGGCCAGAGTGTATTCGTGGCCGCAATAGATGGCGGTTTCCGCCGGCAGCGCCGCCAGCTTCTTCAGCGATTCATACATCACCGGCGGCTTGCATTCGAACAGGCGGCCGCAACCCAGCGCGAACAAAGTGTCGGCGGTGAACGCCACCTTCGAGGCCGGCAGGTGGTAGGAGACATGGCCGGCGGTGTGGCCGGGCGTCTCGATGACCTCGATCCGTTCATCGCCAAGGCGCACGACCGAGCCTTGGCTGACCGTCTCATCGATGCCGGGGATCTTTGCCTTTTCGGCTTCCGGGCCGACGACGCGCAATTTGAAGCGCTCCTTCAGCGCCAGATTGGCTTCGACATGGTCGGCATGATGGTGCGTGGTGAGAATCAATGTCGGCGTCCAGCCGGTGCGCTTGATCGCCGCCAGGATCGGCGCTTCTTCCGGCGCGTCGATGATCGCCGTCTCGCCGCTTTTCGGATCGTGGACCAGCACGCCGAAATTGTCGGTGCGGCACATGAACTGCTCGATTTCGACCGCCATCGGCATCTTTCTCCGTTATCGCCGCAGACATAGGGCGACCGGCCGCCGATGTCATCCGGGTTTATCGAACTTGGCGCGTTTATCGAATTTGGCGCCTTTGTTGAACTTGGCATTTATCGCGGCTACCGTCCCGCGCATGCATTCGGACATCGTCGACCTGCGCTCCTTCTACTCGTCCACGCTCGGCCGCCTAGCCGAGCATTCGATCACCATGGCGCTGTCGTCCATTTGGACGACCGTGCCCAACGAGCGGCTGGTCGGCCTCGGCTATACACTGCCGTGGCTGGAACGCTTCGGCACCGATGCCGAGCGCGTCTTCGCTTTCATGCCAGCGACGCAGGGGGCGGTGGTGTGGCCGGCGATCGGGCCGGCGGCGACGGCGCTGGTGTTCGACGAGGAATTGCCGCTGGTCGATTCCTGCATCGATCGCGTTCTGATGGTGCATTCGCTCGAACACGCCGAAAACCCGCGCGAGACGCTGAACGAGATCTGGCGCGTGCTGTCGCCGGCGGGCAGAGTTGTCATCGTCGTGCCCAACCGGCGCGGTGTGTGGGCGCGCTTCGAGCACACGCCCTTCGGCAACGGCCGGCCGTTCTCGCGCGGCCAGCTGACCGAGTTGCTGCGCGAGGCGAACTTCACCCCGGCGACGTGGAGCGATGCGCTGTTCTTTCCGCCGTCGCCACGGCGTTTCATGATGCGGTTCCACAATGTGCTGGAGCGGGCCGGCCATCGGTTCTGGCCGATCTTTTCCGGCGTCATCGTCGTCGAGGCGCAGAAACGGCTCTACCAAGGGGTGCCGGTCGCCCAGCGCGCCTCACGCCGCGTCTTCGTGCCGGTCTTCTCGCCACAGGGCGCTACGAGGCTCGGACGCAAGGCGACGGACGCCACCGCCCGACAGGTGACGCGTTCGTGATCGGGACCGCGCCTTGCATCGCGCGGCGATCGTTACCCTATCTGAGGCATGCTCGATCTGAGCATGCTCGTTTGGCGCGGCGTTCATGACCGCCGCGGGATTTAGGAATACCCTTTATGGACGACCAGACCAATAAAAAGCCGGCGGCGCAAAAAGCCACT
Organism: Mesorhizobium sp. M2E.F.Ca.ET.209.01.1.1; assembly: GCF_004010375.2. Taxonomy (NCBI): domain Bacteria; kingdom Pseudomonadati; phylum Pseudomonadota; class Alphaproteobacteria; order Hyphomicrobiales; family Phyllobacteriaceae; genus Mesorhizobium; species Mesorhizobium sp. M2E.F.Ca.ET.209.01.1.1. The sequence goes on from NZ_SADP02000012.1 coordinate 124,215, forward strand.
GTCTCGGTCGAGGCAAGCAGCCTCGCCGACCAGGTGGCGACCATCAGGCAGGGGCTCAAGTCCTCACCGGTGCGCCGGCAGCTTGCCTGGGTCTCGATTGGGATCGTCGCGGTCATCGTCGCAACGTCGATCGGCCAGGTTCTGCTCAACCGCTGGAACCAGCCCTTCTACGATGCGCTGGCGCGGCGCGACATGGCGGACTTCCTGGACCAGCTTCTCGTCTTCGCGATGATCGCTGGCGGGCTTCTGGTGCTCAATATCGGCCAGACCTGGCTCAACCAGATGATCCGTCTGCGGTTGCGCGAGGCGCTGACGCTCGACCTCATCGATCAATGGATGCGTCCGGCGCGAGCCTTCCGGCTCGCCAATGCCGGCGCCATCGGCGTCAATCCCGACCAGCGCATGCAGCAGGACGCCGCCCATTTGTCGGACCTGTCGACCGATCTCGGCGTCGGCCTGTTGCAGTCCTTCATCCTGCTCGTCTCCTTCATCGGGGTGCTGTGGGAGCTGTCCTCGGGCTTCGTCTTCCACATCGGCGGCTATTCATTGGCGATACCGGGCTACATGGTGTGGGCGGCGTTCCTCTACGCCGGCATAGCCTCCTGGCTAAGCTGGCTGGTCGGGCGTCCGCTGATCAGCCTCAACAGCGAGCGCTATACCCGCGAAGCGGAGCTGCGCTCCTCGATGGTAAGGGTCAACGAGAATGTCGACGCCATCGCGCTCTACCATGGCGAGCCCGATGCCCGGCGCCGGCTCGAGCTTGACCTGGGCACGGTGCTGGTCGCCATGCGGCGCATCTTTACCGCGCAGATCAATCTGTCCTGGGTGACCGACACCTATGGCTGGATAACGGTGGTTGCGCCCATCCTGGTGGCTTCGCCGGTCTATTTTTCCGGGGACATCTCGTTCGGCGGGCTGATGATGGCGGTCGGCGCCTTCAACCAGGTCCATTCGTCGCTGCGCTGGTTCATCAACAATATCGGCAGCATCGCCGACTGGCGCGCGACGCTGATGCGCGTGGCGGACTTCCGCATCGCGCTTACCGAAACCGACGCGCTGCATGGTACCGAAAAACGCATCCAGTTCGGTGAAAACGCCAATGGCCTACTGACGTTCGACAAGCTTCAGGTGTCCTCGCCGGAAGGCTGCACCAAGCTTGCCGAGGCGGAGGTCGAAATCCATGCCGGCGAGCGCGTCATGATCACCGGCGAGCCGGGCGCCGGCAAGACATTGTTCTTCCGCGCCATTGCCGGCCTGTGGCCATGGGGAAGCGGGCGGATCGGCTTGCCGGCCGGCGAGGCTCCGATCTTTGTGCCGCGCGTGCCGTATTTCCCGGCAGGCCCCTTGCGCGAGGTTCTCGATCATCCGTACGGGAAGGACCCAGCCAGCGATGCCGAAATAGCGGCGGTGCTTGCCGAGGTTGGTCTTGATCGGCTGTCTGTCGATCTGGACCATCCCGGGCGATGGGAGCGCGAGCTCAGCGATGACGAACAGCGGGCGCTGGCCTTTGCCAGGCTGGCCTTGCGCAAACCGAACTGGGTGATCATCGACGAAGCCCTGGATGCGTTCGACGGCCCCACGCTGCGGCGGGTGCTGGCGATGATGGAAAAGCGCCTGCCGGGGACCGCCATCCTCAACATCGGACGCGGCCTGCACAACACCCAGTTCTTCCCGCGCGCGCTGAGCATCGTGAAGGATACCGGGGCTCAGGCCTTGAAGCCGGCCCGCGTCCGCGCCGGAGCAATCGAGCCACCACCCATTCTTGCCCGCCGCAAGAAGAAGTAGCTTTATTTTCGCCGCGATCGCCGGGAAGATTCGCTGGGTCGTCCGAGGCTGCCATGCTTGCGAAACTTGGCCTGCTTGCCTGCCTTGCCTGCGCCGCGGCGGTGCCGATGCCAGCGCCAGGCGACGGCTCGGCGATGGATGTCGAACTCGTGCTTGCCGTCGACATCTCACAGTCGATGGATGAGGAGGAGTTCGCGCTGCAGCGCGCCGGCTATGTCGAGGCGCTGCGCCATCCCGACTTCATCAATGCCGTGCGCTCGGGTCGAAATGGCCGCATCGCGCTCGCTTATTTCGAATGGGCGGGCGTGGTGCGCGACGACGGGGTCATCGCCTGGCAGATCATCGATGGGGAGGCCAGCGCCAACGCTTTTGCCGACAGGCTAGAAGCGCGGCCGTTCCGCAGCTTCCGCGGCACCTCGATTTCAGGCGCCCTCGGCTTCGGCGCCGGGCTCCTGGAGAGAACCGGCTTTTCGGCGCCGCGCCGCGTCATCGACATATCGGGCGACGGACCCAACAATATCGGGCTGCCCGTCGCCGAGATCCGCGATGCCACCATCGCCAAGGGTATCGTCATCAACGGCCTGCCCATACTCATCAGGCCGTCGCCGAGCGTCAGCCGCCTCGACCGCTATTACGCCGACTGCGTGACCGGAGGTGCCGGTTCCTTCGTGCTGCCAATCTACGCGGCGTCCGAATTCTCGACAGCCATCCGCCGTAAACTCATCCAGGAGGTGAGCGGCCTCACCGACGCCAGGCCTATGCACATCGCCGATACGGCACCCGTCGATTGTCTGCTGGGCGAGCGCCTTCGGCGGCGGTTCTCAGATCCCTATTTTCCGGAACTCGACAGATAGTGCGTTTCACCGTTTCACGGAAACGGTTAAACGCACTATCTCCTTGTTTTTACGCAATTCCGGACGGAAGGTTACGGCGAAGGGCCGAACTTAACCGCTCACACTTTTCCTGGAATTGCTCTAGCAGTCCGTCTCAAGCCGCGCGGGCGCCGTATTTGGCGCGGAACTCGTCATAGCAGTCGCGGCGCCAGCGCCGGCCGACGACATAACCACGCAGCAGTTGCGGCAGCGAATAGCCGAGCGCCTTGGACGAGCGGTTGGCGAGATAGCCGGAAAATGCTTGGTGCAGCCGGCCCCTCAAGATATCGGCGATGATCTGGCGCGCGATCATGTAAGGCGGAACATCGGGATAGCGGTCGGCGATATAGGGGTGCTTGTCGATCAGATTGGCATAGGCCTCGACATAGCCGTCGCGGCGGCCGGAGATCGAATTCTCCGAATTGTACTTCTTCCAGTCGATGTCCTCGGACAGCAGAGCACCGCCGCGCCGGGCAAAGCGCAGCAGCAATTCGCGGTCCTGCATGCGCGTGATGTCGCTATCGTAGCCGCCGATCGCGAGCAGCGATTCGTGCCTGGCGGTAATCGCCGAGCCGGCAATGAAGATGGTCTGCGAGACCAGGGCGCGCTGCAGCTTGCTCTTGTCGAGAAAGGCGCCGCGATTGATGCATTTGGTGCTGCGGCTCCCCTTCAGCGACAGGAACGAACTGATCAGCACCTCCAGCGAAGGATTCTCGTCGAAGTGCGCCAGCGTCCGCTCCAGCCGGTCCGGCAGATAGACATCGTCCGAATCGAGGAAAGTCACCACCGGCGCCCGGGCGCGCTCAATACCCGCATTGCGCGCGGCATTGGCGCCGCGCCATTTGGCGCCGACATAGATGAGCCTGGGGTCGCGGATTTCAGCAAGCGCGGCGGCTGTTCCGTCCGTCGAGCCATCGTCGACCACAATGTGCTCGAAGCGGGTAAGCGTCTGCGCCAGAACGCTTTCCACCGCGCGCACGACCTGGCTGCGCCGATTGTGCGTCGGCGTGATCACTGTAATCAGCGGAACGTCTTCGCTCGACATCGGGCCGCCACTGCCGGTCGGTTCTGATGTTTGTCGGATGGGTCTGACGACTATGTTCTTGTCCCACCTCTGAATTGTGGCCGACGCTACAAAAAAGCCATCTTTCTGTCACGTCGCGCTCACCACGGAATGCCGATATTGGCGGCTTTTCCGCAGCATTGCGGCTTGATGGCAACACAATTGGCTTTCCGGTTTGGGCAGACAGGTCCGCTCGCCCGGGCCAAAGGGCGAGAGCCGTGCGCTGGTCGAGTACCTCCGTAGGAGGTCAGGCCCTCTTCAACAAAAACACCGCCTGCTGGCCGAAGAAATTCCAGAACCACCAGGGCATCGACAGGCCGATCTTCTGGCCGTTGGCGTCGAGCGCGGTCGCCTTCTCGACCGTCGCGCCGAGCTCCTCGCACAGGTTGACGAAATCGCGGATGGTGCAGAAGTGGATGTTGGGCGTGTCGTACCAGGAGTAGGGCAGGTCCTTGGTGACCGGCATCCTGCCCTTGATCAACAGCGAGAAGCGCACGCGCCAGTGGCCGAAATTGGGGAAGGAGACGATGGCGCGGTTGCCGATCCTGAGCAGTTCATCGAGCACCACCTTCGGGTTGCGCGTCGCCTGCAGCGTCTGCGACAGCACGACGAAGTCGAAGCCCTTGTCGGCGTAGAATTTCAGATCCGTGTCGGCGTCGCCCTGGATGACCGATAGCCCGCGCGCCACGCATTCGTTGACGCCGCGCTGCGACAGTTCCAGCCCGCGGCCGTCGACCTGCTTGGTCTCCTGCAGCAGTTCCAGAAGCACACCGTCACCCGAACCGACATCGAGCACGCGCGACTTGGCTGGGATGAGGTCGGTGACGACTTCGAGGTCGACACGCTGGGCGCGGTTGACGCTCATAGGCTGAGCCCCCTTGCGCGTGCTGCCGAACCGATGAAGCCGTTGATAGCCGCGAACAGCTCCGGCTCGTCGAGCAGGAAGGCGTCGTGGCCGCGATCTGTCTCGATCTCGACGAAGGAGACGGAAGCGCCCGCTGCGTTCAAGGCGTGCACGATCGAGCGGCTCTCCTCGGTCGGGAACAGCCAGTCGCTGGTGAAGGAGACCAGGCAAAAGCGCGTCCTTGTGCCGGCGAAGGCGTCGGCGAGGCGTCCGCCGTGATCGGCGGCAAGGTCGAAATAGTCCATCGCGCGGGTCAGATAGAGATAGGAATTGGCGTCGAAGCGGTCGACGAAGGTCATGCCCTGGTGGCGCAGATAGCTCTCGATCTGGAAATCGGCGTCGAAGCCGAAGGTGAGCGCCTCGCGGTCCTGCAGATTGCGGCCGAACTTGCGGTGGAGCGCCGCTTCCGAAAGATAGGTGATGTGGGCGGCCATGCGCGCGACGGCGAGCCCCTTTTCCGGGCGCTTGCCAAACTCGATATATTTGCCGCCATGCCAGTCCGGGTCGGCCATGACCGCTTGCCGTCCGACCTCGTGGAAGGCGATGTTCTGTGAGGAATGGCGGGCGCCGGTGGCGATCGGCAGGGCCGAGAAGACCCGCTCCGGATAGCTCGCCGCCCATTCCAGCACCTGCATGCCGCCCATCGAGCCGCCAAGCACGCAAAACAGCTTTTCGATGCCGAAATGGTCCACAAGCATCGCCTGCGCGCGCACCATGTCGCGTATGGTGATGATCGGCAGGTCGAGGCCGTAGGGCTTGCCGGTCGCAGGATTGGTCGAGGCAGGTCCGGTCGAGCCGAGGCAGCCGCCGATGACGTTTGCGCAGATGACGAAGAAGCGGTTGGTGTCGATGATCTTGCCGGGGCCGATCAGCACCTCCCACCAGCCCGGCTTGCCGGTCACCGGATTGGTGTTGGCGACGTGCTGGTCGCCGGTCAGCGCATGGCAGACGAGGATGGCGTTGGAGCGCGCGTCGTTCAGCGTGCCATAGGTCTGGTAGGCGATCTGGAAAGGCGAAAGCAAGGTGCCGGCATCGAGCTTCAGCGGCATGTCGGAGCCGAATTGCAGCACCGGGCTCGACGGATGGTCGGCCTCGTCGTTGGTTCTTGCAGCGCGCTGAGCGGCCATGTCCGTCCCCATCCTGTCCCGCATCTGACCCGTCGCGATGCGGTGTCCGGCCAGCGGCGGACAACAAAAAACCGGCTTGCCGTCGCAAAGCCGGTTACAGGTTGCAAACGGCCCTTTAGCGAGTTGTTTAACGTGGCTGCAAGCCGACCGGCCAAATCACCACGAAGTTCATAGCTCTTCTACGTCTGCGTTATGCGAACGTCAACGGCGGCGTTCCGGTGAGCCTATCTTGCGTAATTTACGTAGGTTACGCATATTGCGTGACAGATGCCGGTTCGATCTGTTTCACCCACTTCACCGGTTCTTTTTATCGGATGGAGGCAGATATGCCACGCAACACCGCGGTTCCGGCGAGTGACTTCGCCCGAAATTTTGCGAAATATCAGGACGAAGCCATCGCCAAGAAGGTCATCAACGTGACCAGTCATGGCCGGATTGTCGGAGCGTATCTCTCTGCCGCCGAGTTCGCGCACTACGAATTGCTGAAGCGCCGGGAGCGCGAAATCCTGATCGTGGGCGACCTCGATGAGGATACGATCGCCTCCATCGAAGCTGCCGAATATGGCGTGGAACCGAAGTGACGCTGCCGGTTCCAAAGCCAGGTCTTGTCATTCGCTATAGTTTTCTTTGGAGTACCGAACATGACCGTGGCGGTATCGAAGGTACGAAGGATCGCCCCTGCGCGATCGTTGTCGCTACGCCACGCGATACGGATGGTCACATCCACACCATAGTCGCACCGATTACCCATAGCCCGCCACCGGACAATTCCGCGTCGATCGAGATTCCGCCGGCAGTATGCCGGGCCCTTGACCTCGATGGCGGCCGGCATTGGCTGCGCCTTGATGAATTGAACCGGTTCCTTTGGCCCGGCTTCGATGTTCGGCCGCGTTCCGACGGCAGTTACGCTTATGGAATGCTGCCGCCGGCTTTGTTCGAGCAACTGCGCCGAGGGATTTTGCAGCTTCAGCAGACGCGCAAGACCCGGGTTGTCAATCGCGACGATTAACGCCGTGCCCGGCTGAAGCGCGGCGCCGAAACAGATCCGGGCCACGCGCTTCAAGCCCTTGTTTTAATGCGTGTCGTTGTCCCAGGAACCGCCGCACACTTCTCGGCGATATGCAGTAGACCTCTCGACATTGCCGGTCACGGCTTGTATTTCCGCTGCGGCCTTTAAAGGCCCTCTCGATGGATTTGTGACATGAAGCAGGATCAGCCCCGTCCGACGCCCCGCGCGGGGATCATGGACATCGAGGCCTATGTGCCGGGAAAAAGCACCGCCCCGGCCGGCGTGACGAAAGTCTACAAGCTGTCGTCGAACGAAAACCCGCTCGGGCCCTCGCCGAAGGCGATCGAGGCCGCGCGCGAGGTGGCGGCGAAGCTCGACGTCTATCCCGACGGCACGGCGCGGCGGCTGCGCGAGGCGATCGCCGAGGTGCATGGGCTGAACCCGGCGAACATCATCTGCTCCAACGGCTCGGACGAGATCCTGGGGCTCTTGGCGCAGACCTACCTCGCGCCGGGCGACGAGGCAGTATTCACCGAACACGCTTTCATGGTCTACAAGATCTACATCCAGGCGGCGGGCGCCAAGCCAGTCGCGGTGAAGGAAACCGACGAGCGCGCCGATGTCGATGCGATCCTCGCCGCGGTCACGCCTGCGACGCGGATCGTGTTCCTCGCCAATCCGAACAATCCGACCGGCACCTACGTGCCGTTTCAGGAGGTGCGCCGGCTGCACGCGGCATTGCCCAAGAACGTGCTCCTGGTGCTCGACGCGGCCTATGCCGAATATGTCCGGCGCAACGACTACGAAGCCGGCATCGAGCTTGCCGGCAGCTCGGAGAACGTGGTGATGACGCGCACCTTCTCCAAGCTCGGCCTTGGCGGCGCGCGCATCGGCTGGATGTACGGGCCGGCGCATATCGTCGATGCGATCAACCGCATCCGCGGCCCCTTCAACGTCAACGCCACCGCGATCGAGGCCGGCATCGCCGCCATCCGCGACCGCGCCCATATCGAGCGCAGCGCGGCGCATAACGAGAAATGGCTGGCCTGGCTCAGCGCGGAGCTGACCGAGCTCGGCCTGCGCGTCACGCCCAGCGTCGGCAATTTCGTGCTGATCCATTTCCCCGACGACAAGAAACATTCGGCGGCGGCCGCGGACGATTACCTGAGCGCGCGCGGCTATATCCTGCGCCGCGTCACCGGCTACGGTTTTCCTAACGCGCTGCGCATGAGCGTCGGCACCGAGGAAGCCAATCGCGGCGTCATCGATGCGCTCAAGACCTTCCTGAAAAGCTAGAACGCCATGACATCACTGATGTTCGAGAAAATAGCACTGGTCGGCATCGGCCTGATCGGCTCGTCGCTCGCCCGCGTCATCCGCCGTGAAGGCCTGGCGCGTCATATCGCCATCGCGACGCGCAGCGCCTCGACGCTGAAGCGGGCCGAGGAGTTGGGCCTTGGCGATTCCTACACGACGGATGCCAAGGAAGCGGTGCGTGATGCGGACCTCGTCATCGTCTCGGTGCCGGTCGGTTCATCCGGCGAGGTCGCGGCCGAGATCGCGCCGGCGCTGAAGAAAGGCGTCATCCTCACCGATGTCGGCTCGACCAAGGCTTCCGTCATCGCGCAGATTGAGCCGCATGTGCCGGAGGGCGTGCATTTCATCCCCGGACATCCGCTGGCGGGCACGGAAAAGTCCGGGCCCGATGCCGGTTTTGCCGATCTCTTCGAGAACCGCTGGTGCATCTTCACGCCGCTGCCGGGCACCGATCCCGCCGCGCTCGAGACGCTTTCGGAATTCTGGCGCCGCTGCGGCTCCAACATCGACACGATGGACCCGCAGCATCACGACATGACGCTCGCGATCGTTTCGCATCTGCCGCATATCATCGCCTACAACATCGTCGGCACGGCGGATGATCTGGAAGCGGTGACCAAGAGCGAAGTCATCAAATATTCCGCTTCCGGTTTTCGCGATTTCACCCGCCTCGCCGCCTCCGACCCGACCATGTGGCGGGACGTGTGCCTGCACAACAAGGACGCGATCCTGGAGATGCTGGCGCGCTTCTCGGAGGATCTCGCCTCGCTGCAGCGGGCGATCCGCTGGGGCGACGGTGAGAAGCTGTTCGACCTCTTCACCCGCACGCGCGCCATCCGCCGCTCGATCATCGAGGCAGGGCAGGACATCGATGTGCCGGATTTCGGCCGGCAGGCCGTCGAACACCCCAAAGGGAACTGATATTCAGGTGAGGCCGGCCTGCAAATGACGGCTTTCTGCGCTTCCGGTGCTCACGTACGAAAAGTACGCTGCGCTCCGGTTCTAGGGACCCCACCCAGTTTGGTCGCTTCGCGCCCGTCTTCGACTCCGACTCGGCCTGACCTGAATCTCAGCTCCCTTCGCCTTCTCGCGATGACGACCAGTGCGCCGCCATCATGGCCAGCGTCTCGGCCCTGTTTGGCGCGCCGAGGCGGCCGCCGAAGCGCAGGCATTTGAGCGCGGCGGCGGCGCTGGCAAAGCGCAGGGCCTCTTCCATCGGCATGGCCTCGGCGAGGCCGACGGCAAAGGCGCCGTGGAAGACGTCGCCGGCGGCAAGCGTGTCGACCGCCTTGACCTTCGGTGCCTCGACATGGCGCACGCGTCCGGTCGCCCGGTCGTGCCACCAGGTTCCAGCGGCGCCGCCGGTCACCGCGACGAAGGCATCGGTGCGCGAGGCGAGGTCGGCGCAGGCGCTTTCAGGGTCCAGCGCATGGCCGCAGACGATGCGCGCCGCAGGCTCCGAGGCGATGATGTGCGAGGCCAATGGCAAGAGCCGCTCCAGCACCTCGACGGGTGCTGTATCTGCATCCAGGATCGCCGGGCGGCCGGTCGATCTGGCCGCGCTCAAAGCGAGAGCCGCGGCGCCTGGCCAGCGGACATCCACCAGCACGGCATCGAAGCTGGAAAGATCGGCGAGCGGCAACGCTTCGGGATCGACCTGCGCCTTTTTGTCATAGAAGGGGACGATGATGCGCTCGCCATGCGCGTCGACCAGGATGGCGGCCAGCGCCGAACGCGCGCCGGGAACGCGGCGGATCAGGCTGCAGTCGACGCCTTCGGCCTCGATGTCGGCGATCAACTGGTCGCCGACCGGATCGTCGCCCGCGCTTGCCCAAAGCGAGACCTCGGCGCCGAGGCGATGCGCCGCGCAGGCGGCGCTCGTCGCCATGCCGGAGGCGATCTGGACGCCGTCGCTGGCTATGAACTTGCCCTGATGCGCTGGCAGCGTCTCGACGCGGAGAATGGTGTCGAGGGTGAAGGCGCCGACGCTGAGCAGTCTGACCGTTTTTGCCATCGTCGTGCTATTCGAGCGGCTTGATCTTGCCGAGCGGGATGAAGCCGAGCGAGGCCTTGCCCTTGACGATCTTCAGCGGCATCGATGGTTCTTTTCCGAGCATCGCCAGGGCGGCAAAACCCTGCTCGATTTCGCTTTTGTGCTCGGGAATCGCGCTGGCAAGGATAGCCGCCACCGCCTTGGGATCCTTGACCTTGATCATCAGGCTTGCGTCGACCAGGCCTTCCGCGTCGACGGAGACAGGTCCGGACACGGTGATGCGCGCCGTGCCGGACGACAGGTCGAGACTGGCGATCTGGATCGACTGGCCGCGCAGGCTCTTCGGGAGTGCCACGATCAACGCCACGCCGTTCTTCAGCGTTATGTCGCCGCTGCCGTCCAGCGCCGGCAGCACGCGTCCGTCGATGGCGTCCGCGTTGATCTCCAGATCGCCGAAGCTGCCGACATAGTTGATGTCCTGGCCGGCCGGCTGCAATTGCCCGGCAGCCTTGCCGGCGCTGAACAACTGCATTGGATCGGTGTCATCCTGCGGATCGGTCTGACCGTTCAGGCCTTCAGCCTGCAGCGATACACTGCGCGGCAGCGGCCACCAAACTTTGACATTGGCCTGCAGCTGGTCCCAGTCGATCCAGAGCGGCGGCATGCCGGGCGCCATCGTCCGCAGCGGCCCGCGCAGGTCGGCGACCGGCGACAAAGGCCCGGTGATCCCGGCGACGGCATTGAAGCTTCCGGTGGAGGCGGCGACCTTCCGGGCGTCGTCCTCATAGGCGATGTTGTCGCAGGAGACCGTGAAGCTCATCGGATAGCCGCTGACGGTGAGGTTGGCGCAGCCGGCGGCGATGCCCTTGCTGCCCAGCCGCGCCACCGCCTGGTCGGCCTCGGTCTTGAGCCTGTCGGCGAGATAGAACCAGCCAGCGCTGTAGATGGCGAACAGCAAGACAAGAAATGCGGCAAGCCACAACAGCCGGCGGCGAGGTTTGGGCGGTCGCTCGTCACTTGACGTCATGCTGCTGCTCTCGTTACCCCGGCGCACCGGCATTCACTCTCACGCAAACAAGCGGGGGACAGAAGAAGCACCTTGTCGGTGCGGCGTCGTTCACTCGAATGCGATCAGGCTTGGCGATATGGGCGATTTTTGGGTTTTTGGCTACGGGTCGCTGATCTGGCGGCCTGGATTTGCCCATGTCGAGACGCGTCGCGCCCGGCTTTACGGCTATCGCCGCTCGCTTTGCGTCTATTCCTTCGTGCATCGTGGCACGCGCGGGCGGCCCGGCCTTGTGCTCGGTCTCGACCGAGGCGGCTCCTGCATCGGCCTGGCTTTTCGTGTCCCCGGCAATCTGCGCGACGAGGTGCTTTCCTATCTGCGCGAGCGTGAACTGGTGACCAGCGTCTATCTCGAACGCACGCTGGATATCCGGCTGAATGGCGGCGATTCGGTTGAGGCGGTCGCCTACATCGTCGACCGGCAGCATGAGCAATATGCCGGCGCGCTCGATGCCGATCACGCGGCAAGGATCGTTCGCGGCGCCGTCGGCCAATCCGGGCGGAACGAGGACTATGTCTTGAGCACGCTCGAGCATCTCGAGGCGCTCGGCATCCGCGATCACTGGCTGGAGGAGGTGGGCCGCCAGGTCGCCCCTTCGTGAGGAGCTTTTTGTTTACGCAATTCCGGACGCAAGGCTACGGCGAAGCCGCCGAGCCTGACCGCGCCGCACTTTTGCTGGAATTGCCCTGGTCCGATCAAAAAGCAAAACCACGCCTTTGACCTCGGCCGACCACGACCTAGCTTAGCGGCATCCCATCCCTGGGCGTCAGGCCCGTTCCAGCACGGAGATCCGTCTTGCAGAAACGTCGTCTCGGTCGCACCGACCTTTCCATCGCGCCCCTGGTTCTGGGCGGCAACGTCTTCGGCTGGACCGCCGACGAGAAGACTTCCTTCGATCTGCTCGACCGGTTCGTCGGAGCGGGCCTGAACGCTATCGATACGGCCGATGCCTATTCGCGCTGGGTGCCCGGCAACAAGGGCGGCGAATCGGAAACCATCATGGGCAATTGGATGAAAAGCCGCGGCAATCGCGACAAGGTGGTCGTCATCACCAAGGTCGGTTCCGACATGGGCCAGGGCAAGAAGGACCTCTCCGCCGCCTATATCGAAAAGGCGGTCGACGCGTCGCTGAAGCGGCTGCAGGTCGATGTCATCGACCTCTATCTGTCGCATTGGCCTGATCCGGCCACGCCTTACGAAGAAACGCTCGGCGCCTATCAGCGCCTGCTCGAAAAGGGCAAGATCCGCTATCCCGGCTGCTCCAATCTCGATGCCGGCCAGTTGCGCGCGGCGCTCGACGTGGCCAGCCTGCGCAGCCTGCCGCGTTACGAGGTGCTGCAGCCTGAATACAATTTGTACGACCGCTCGTCGCTCGATGGGCCGCTGCTCGACCTCTGCAAGGCCGAGGATCTCGGCGTCATCACCTATTTCAGCCTGGCCAAGGGATTCTTGAGCGGCAAATACCGCAGCAAGGCCGATCTCGGGCAGAGCGCGCGCGGCGAGGGCGTGGCCGGCTACCTCAACGAGCGCGGCATGCGCATCCTTTCCGCGCTCGATGCCGTGGCGGAGCGCCATTCGGCCAAGCAGGCGGAAGTGGCGCTGGCCTGGATCATCGCACGGCCGGGCATCACCGCGCCGATCGCCAGCGCCACCACGCCGGCTCAGATGGACAGCCTGATCCGCGCCGCATCGCTCAAGCTTTCGGCGGATGATGTCGGAGCGCTCGACAGCGCCAGCGCCTGACATGATCGCCGCGCACGATCGTCCAAGACGGCGATGACAAAACCTTCGTAAATCCTGTCGTATGGCGGCAGGAGGAGGTTTGGCATGGCTGGCGGCATCTTGAGCGGAGCGCTGCCCTGGCAGCAATTGCTGGCGCTGGTCCTGGCGGCAACCGTCGTCATGGGCAGCCCAGGGCCATCGACCGTCAGCGTCACCGCCGTCGGCGCGGCGTTCGGCCTGCGGTCCTCGCTGGGTTACGCGTCTGGGCTTGTGCTCGGAACGATCACCGTGCTTCTGGTCGTGGCCGCCGGGATTGTTGGCATGCTCGCCTCGATTCCTGGGCTGGCGACGCTGCTCGCGATCCTTTCCGCCGCCTACATCCTTTATCTCGCCTTCAAAATAGCGACCGCGCCGCCACTGGCCGAGCGCGGGAGCACGGCGACGAAGCCCGATTTCCTCGGCGGCTTCATGCTCGCCGTCGCCAACCCGAAGGCCTATGTGGCGATTGCCGCGGTTTTCGCCGGCGCCGCGTCGCAGGCCGATCCGCTCGGCGTTTCCGCCAGGCTGCTGGTGCTTGCCGCGATGATCGTCGCCATCCACGTCGTGTGGCTGCTGGCAGGAACGGCTTTCGCGCGCTTCCTGCGCCATCCGCTGGCGTCGCGGATCATCAATCTGGTGTTTGCCGCAACGCTGGTGCTGACGACGCTGCTCGCGGCGCTGCGGTAGCGGATCAGGTCTTTGCGGCCGCGCCGAGCTCCGCCAGCCGCTTCAGCGCAGTCGGCGGCATGGGCGGCGGGTTCGGCGCCTGCGCGGCCTCGATGAGCATCTGATCGCAGGCGGCCTCGGTCTCGCCGATCAGCCGCCGCATGAATTCCTCCTTGTCGAGCCCTGGCGGGATCGGCGGCAGGAAGCGCGCCTTGATGGTGCCGGGATAGCGCAGGAACTTTCGGCGCGGCCAGTAGAGGCCGGCGACATGGGCGACCGGCACCACTGGGACGCCGAGCTGGGTGTAGATCTCGACGATGCCGTATTTGTAGGACGGCTCGGCGCCCGGCGGGCGGCGCGTGCCTTCAGGGTAGATGATGAGCTGGCGCGGATTGCGATTCATCTCTTGTCTGGTTGCGACGACGACGGCCTTCAGTGCTTTCGAACGACTGCCGCGGTCGACCGGGATCATGCGCATCTTCATGATGTACCAGCCGAAGAAGGGGATCCAGGTCAGCTCACGCTTCAGGATGTAGAGCGCGTCGTCGAGATAGGGGAAGAAGGCGATCGCGTCCCAGAACGACTGGTGCTTCGGCGCCAGGATGAAGGATCCTTCCGGCAGGTTCTCGACGCCTGAGATCTCGCTCTTCGTCGCGGCGATCTTCTCATAGAGCCACATCGAGGTGCGCGACCAGAATTTCGGCACGAACCAGGCGCGGTGGCGCGGCGAGAGGAAATAGAAAGGCGTCCAGAAGATCATCTGGATGATCAGGCTGAGATAGAAGACGAAGTTGAACGCCAGCGAGCGGATGATGAGCATGCAAGGGGCCCGAGAGGAAGTGTGCGTTGGTTACACCAAGCGGCGGCAAAAAGGAAACGGCGCGGTGGTCGAATCTGCTTCTACAACGACCGCGCCAGCCGCTCTTTGAGGCGCGGCGCCGCAAAATCGAGGAAGGCGCGCAGTTTCACCGGCAGCCGGCCCTGGCCGGCATGAACCAGGCTCACCGGCCAGGGCGGGGGCTCGAACGGCTCCAACACGACCCGCAGCGCGCCCGCGCGCACCGCAACATCCGCCTGGTAGGAGAGCACCTTTGTCAGGCCGAGCCCGGCAATCGCCGCATCGATCGCCGCCTCGGCGGTGTTGACCTGCAGGCGTGAGCGGACCGGGACCGTGGTTTCCGCCTTGCCCGCTCCGAAACTCCATGCCGCGGGAGCGGCAAGACCTTCGAAGGTGATGCAGCTGTGGCCCGCCAGCTCCGACGGTTCCTCCGGCGTGCCATGCATGGCGAGATAAGCGGGGCTTGCGCAGACGATGCGGCGGATCGAGCCGACGCGGATCGCAACCATGGCCGAATCCGGCAGATCGCCGATGCGCAAGGCCAAATCGATATGCTCCTCGACCAGTTGGGTGATCCGGTCCGACAAGGTCAGGCGGATGTCGACCTGCGGGTACAAGGCGAGAAAGTCGGTGATCACCGGCAGCACATGCAGGCGGCCGAATACGACCGGCGCCGTGATGACCAGTTCGCCGGTCGGGCTCGAATATTCGCCGGCAGCGGTGCGCTCGGCCTCGTTCACCTCGTCGAGAATGCGGCGGCAGGCGATGACATAGGACTGGCCGGCATCGGTCAGCGTCAGGCGCCGCGTCGAGCGGTTGAGCAGGCGCGTCCCCAAATGCTTCTCCAGCTCGGAGAGTTTTCTGCTGACGGTCGCCAGCGGCACGCCGGCGCGCCTGGCGGCGGCGGAAAGGCTGCCGGCCTCCACCGTGGCGACGAACAGGGACATGGCGTCAAGGCGATCCATCACTCTTCTGAAATCTGGAAGGATGGGTTGCAGATATGCCATCTACATCCAATTTTCGGAAGGGGCTATTTAACATGCTGTGCGAGGAGCGCCAACATGAATGATTTCACCAGCGACGTCGCCTTCACGCCGACCGTGAAGGCCATCCAGTCCCGCAAAGGCTCGCGCGAATCCTATGCGCGCGTCGAGCAGCGCGGCGGTTGGCGGGCGACTATCACGCCGGACCTTGCCGCCTTCGTCGAGGCGCAGACCAGCGTGTTTCTTGCGACGGCCAATGCCGAAGGCCAGCCCTACATACAGCATCGCGGCGGGCCGGCCGGCTTTCTCAAGGTTCTCGACGAGCACACGATCGGCTTTGCCGACTTCTCCGGAAACCGGCAGTTCATCACCCAGGGCAATCTGCAGGACAACGACCAGGCCTTCCTGTTCCTCATCGATTACATGCTGCGGCAGCGGATCAAGGTCTGGGGCAGGGCGCGGGTCGTCGAAAATGATCCGGAGCTGATAGCGAAGCTGATGCCGGCGGATTACAAGGCACGGCCCGAGCAGGCGATCCTGTTCACGGTCACAGCCTGGGATGCCAATTGCCCGCAGCACATACCGCAGCGTTTCGAGGCGGCGGATGTCGCGGCCGCACTTGCCGAGCGTGACCGGCGCATCGCCGGCCTGGAGCAGGAGATTGCCTGCTTGCGCGAGAGTGCGGCAGCTAAGCTCTAGTTCTTCACCACAGTCGATGCTTCCGCCAGCGTGACGCCCTCGGGCGCTGCGCGAAGCGGCAGGAAGCCGCGCGCCAGCGACAGCACATATTTGCTGTATTCGGTAAGCAGGACGCGCAGCGCTTCCGGCTTGGTCAGCCAGCCGCCATTGCCGAGATTGGTGTTGACCACCGGATAGGGCTCAAGGCGCGCGCCATGCAGGAGCCGGCCCATCTCGAGCAGGCTGCGCGGCATGTGATAATTGTTGGTGACGATGATGATGCTGCCATAGGCGTGGTTCTCCACCCATTTGGCGCTTTCCTCGGCGTTGCCGATGGTGTCGAGCGCGGCACGGTCGATATCGACGCAGCAGGAGAAGAGCCGCTTGTCCCCTCCCATCGCCGCCTGCAGCTGACGTTTGGTGGCCGACGGATGGACGCCGCTGATCAGCAGCCGTTCGCCCTTGCCGGACGCCAGCAGGTCCATGGCGGCGTCGAGCCGCGACTGCCCGCCGGTGAGCACGATGATGGCATCGGCCCTGGCTGGATCGGTCGGGGTCGTCATATGGCTGACCTTGTCGGCGAACCAGCCGAAGCCGCCCGCAAAAAGCACCAGCGCGGCGAGAGCGACGAAACCGCAGATGCGCAGGGCGAGCCGCAGACGACCAAGCCCGGCGGGGGCAGCGGCGCGGGCACGCACCGCCGGCATCCGTCCAGCCGTCTCGATCGAATCCCGCGCTTCCATCATCCCCAGGTTAATCCTGAAAGCTTCTAATGGTTAACTCCGAAATGCGGCCTTTGATAGGTAGGGCGGCGCACTTTGCGTTACGGCACCTGCCCAACCCGTGATCGTTGTCTTGTTCGTATTCAACGCCTTGCGCGGGCTTTCGGCTGGAGTTCATTGGTCAGCCCGCATCCGGCTGGCGAACGTCGATGTCGCTGAGATAGGCGACAACGGTCGCGTGCGAAGTCGCCGCGGTCAGCACGCCGATCACCAGCACCATCAGGCCGACGCCGAAATAGCCGGCGGAGCCGATGGCGAAATTGCCGAACAAAGCGGTCGCCTGGTCGGCCTCGGGCGTCGCCATGTTGCGCGACGACCACCAGGAGAAGATGATGAAGACGACGATCGCGAGCGCACCGCCGGCGGCCGCGCCCTTCATACCGGTGACCAGGAAATGCCAGCGGAATTCGCGCGCGATGAAGCGTGCCTCGGCGCCGACGAAATGCAGCACCTCGATGATATGGCCGTTGCCGGCCATGGCGCCGCGCGTGGCGAACACCACCGTCAGTACCGTTGCCGAGAGCATAAGCGCCAGGACGGCGATGCCGATCGTCACCGTGGTGTGCGCCATGGCGACGAGGCGGTCGACCCAGGTGCGGTGGTCGTCGAGTGCCGCGGTCGGGATCTTGGGCGTGATGGCCGCGCGCATGGCGGCAAAGTCAGGCGGGCTGGCCTCGTCGATGGTGACGATGATGAGGCGCGGCACCGGCAATTCGTCGATATTGAGGCCGCTGCCCAGCCATGGCTCCAGAAGACGCGCCGTTGCGTCGCGGTCGATGATCTTGGTGCCCTTCACGCCGGGGAACTCGCTGGCGATCTGCGAGGCCTGCGCAAGCGCCGCCTCCATGTCGAGGCCGTCGGCCGGCTTGATCTGGATCGTCGCCTCGCGCGAGATCTGATTCTCCCAGACCGAGGCGGTGTCGCGCACCAGCGTCACCGCGCCGAAGGTGAGGCAGGACAGGAAGGTCATGATGGCGATGACCAGCACCAGCGCCCGCCCGGCGATGTTCTGCGCCGGCACGATCGGCGCCGTCTTGCGCTGGACGCGCCGGACCGTCACCGGCGCCTCGGCTTCATCCTGCAGGTGATCGGCCGGGAAGTCAGTCATAGACGTCCAACCTTCCACCGGCCAAAATCATGCGGCGCGCATCGACCTGCTCCATGAGGCCGAGGTCGTGGGTGGCGATGACGACGGCGGTGCCCAGTCGGTTGAGCTCGATAAAGAGTCTCAGCAGCCGGCGCGCCAGCGGCGGGTCGACATTGCCGGTCGGCTCGTCGGCCAACAGGATCTCCGGCTGCTCGATCAGCGCCCGCGCGATCGCAGCGCGCTGCTTCTCGCCGCCCGACAGCACCGGCGGCAGCACATGCATGCGGTCGCCGAGGCCGACCCATTTCAGAAGCTCGGTGACGTCGGTGCGGTAGCTCGCCTCCTCGCGCCCGCGCACGCGCAGCGGCAGCGCGACATTCTCGTAGGTCGTCATGTGGTCGAGCAGGCGGAAATCCTGGAACACCACGCCGATGCGTCGGCGCAGCAGCGGCAGTTCGCTGCGCGAAATGCGCGAGCGGTCCTTGCCGAAAATGGTGATCAGGCCGCGTGTCGGCTTCAGCGACATGAACAAAAGGCGCAGCAACGTCGTCTTGCCGGCGCCCGAGGGGCCGCTCAGGAACTGAAAGGAGCGCTCCGGAATGTGCAGGGAGATGTCGCGGAGGATTTCCGGACCCATGCCATAGCGGAGGCCGACATTTTCGAAGCGGATCACGTTCGGCGACCTGAAACTCTCGGCGGCGACGCGCCACAATCTACATTAACAGACCATCGGCCGGCATGGTTAACCGGCGGTTAATTTTTCAACGATCGGTACTCGTCAAGGCCATTCCGGTGGGGAAGCGTTAACCAATTCCGTTTACGCAAAAGAAACGAAGACTGCACTGGTGCCGTAATGGCTGAGAATAGAACCGCGCGCCCCGTTTCCGGCGAAATCATGACCGGGCCGGCAACAAATGCCGCGCCGGAGCGCGTCGTGTCCAATGCGGCCGACATCGTCGATGCCGACTATGTGGTGCTGCCGCGTTTTGCCGCGCATCCGGAGCGGTCGCCACCCCAGCCGCAGATCCCGCCGACGCCGTCGATCGAGGGCATGGGCATGCTGCGCAAGCCGGATGCCACGCCGTCGCGGCCTTCACGCGGCGGCCCGCTGTTCTGGATCGCCGGCGTCGGCATAGCGCTGATCTCCTTCTGGGTGTCGGGCGGTCACGCGCTGGTCGGGCAAGGCCCGTTCCGAGTGGCCGCGGCGCCGGCGAGCGCGCTGACCATCTCCGGCGTGACGTCGCGCATCGATGCGTCAGGCCTGAAGCCGGTGCTGTTCGTCGACGGCGAGGCGGCCAATGACGGGGCGAGAGCGGAAACGCTGCCGCCGCTCGAAATCCGCGTCACCGACAACGACAGCAATATCATCCGCTACAGGCTGGGGACATCCAATCGCGTACTGGCGCCCGGCGAAAGATTCGGCTTTTCCAGCCGCCTCGATGTCCCTAAAGACGGGGTAAGAACAGTCTCGGTAATCTTCGCCGGCTAGGTGTATCGATATTCAGGTGAGGCCGGCCTGCAAACGACGGCTTTCTGCGCTTCCGGTGCTCACGTACTGAATGTACGCTCCGCTCCGGTTCTCGAAAGCCATCATTTTCGGCTCGGCCTGACCTGAATCTCGACACACCTAGCGCTTGGCATCCCAGGTGGTTTTGAAGGACAAAAGAATGCCAGTTGTGCGCGGCAAGGACATCGAGGTCCTGTTTTCGGCGTCGGCGATCGCACGCCGCAATCTCGAGCTCGCCAAGGAAATCGCCGGGCGCGACTATCACGACCTCTTGGTGATCTCGATCCTCAAAGGCTCGTTCGTCTTCGCCGCCGATCTCATCCGCGCCATGCATGATGTCGGGCTGTCGCCGGAAGTCGAGTTCATCTTCATCTCGAGCTACGGCGCAGGCACCACGAGCGGCGAGGTAAGGGTGCTGCGCGACATCGACAACGAGGTTGCCGGCCGCGACGTGCTTCTGATCGACGACATACTGGAATCCGGCAAGACGCTTTCCTATACCCGCGACCTGATGCTTTCGCGCGGCGCCAAGAGCTGCGCCATCGCGGTGCTGCTCGACAAGCGCATGCGCCGCCAGACCGCGCTCAATGCCGACTATGTCGGCTTCGACTGCCCGGACTATTTCGTCGTCGGCTATGGCATGGACGTCGCCCATGCGTTCCGCGAGCTGCCGTTTGTCGGGGTGGTGAAGGGCGACGCCTGAGGGGGCGACGAAGTCATCCCGAAAAGCCGCCGATCGTTAGAATTTTCAGAAAACGTCAACGTTTCGGCGGCATCTATCTCGGCATGGCAAAGCTTCTGATCGTCGAGGACGATGAGTCCGTCCGCACCCTCGCCGCCCGCGCGCTCGAGCGCGACGGCCATCATGTCACCATCGCCACCGACGGCGCGCAGGGGCTGGATACGATCCGGCAGGCCCACGGGGGCTACGATCTGGTGGTGTCCGATATCCGCATGCCGGAGATGGACGGCATCGAGATGGCGACTGCCGCCGCAAGAGAGTTCCCGACGATGAAGATCATGCTGATGACCGGCTATGCCGACCAGCGCGAGCGCGCCGAGGAACTGAACGGCATCATCCTCGATGTCGTGCAGAAGCCGTTCACGCTGGCCGAGATCCGCGCCCGCGTCGGCAAGGCATTAAGCTGCTTCGCTTGAGACCGCACCGGTCGCCGGCGCGGCGCTTCGCCGCCGTTCACCGTTGAGCGCAAGCAGGCCGGCGCCGATGATCAGCACAGCGCCGAGCACGGTCGTCTCGCGCGGCACTTCGGCGAAGAACAGGAAACCCCACAGCGGCGACCACAGGATGCCGGTATATTCGAAGGTGGCGACGCGGTTGGCCGGCGCCATCCGGTAGGCCTGCGACAACAGGATCATGCCGGCGGAAGCGACGAAGCCGCAGGCGGCCATCTTCAGGAAATCCGGCATCGTCGGCCATACCCATGGCCGCACCAGGAATTCGAGGCTCGGATGCGTCGCATGGGTGATGCCGGCAAGATGGAAGATGGTCGCAACCGCGACGGCGCCGCTGAGATAGGCGCCGTTCTGGTAGAAGGCCATCACCGTCGATGATTCCGTGTCGCCGATGCGGCGCGCCATCAGCTGCGAAAAGCCATACAGGGAGGCCGAGCCGAGCGACAGCAGCGCCGCCCAATCGAACACGCCGGCGCCCGGACGCACCATCACAAGCACGCCGACAAGGCCGATCAGCACCGTCGCCAGCGTTTTCCAGGAGACGCGCTCGCCGAGATACGGGCCGGCCATCGCCATGATGAACAGCGGCGCCATGAAATAGAGCGCCACCGCGTCGGCTAGCGGCAAGGCGGCGATCGCCAGATAGTAGACCGTGTAGGAGGAGAACTGGATGAAGGCACGCAGCGTCAGCAGGCCGAAGCGCTTCGACAGCACCGCCTTCAGGCCGACATCGGCCTGGACGATGACGATCAGGATCGGCAGCGCGACGATGGCGCGGATCGCCATCACCTCGGTCACCGGATAGCCGCCCGACACCGCCTTCACCAGCGGATCCTGCAGCGAAAAGACCAGCACGCCCAGGCAGAGGCTCAGAATGCCTAGCACCATCCGGTTCTGCATCAGTCTCGGCCCCCCGCGAGCCGCAATCTACCAGCAAAAAGAACCCGCTACCGTTTTCAGGCAGCGGGTACGAGTGAGGACTCTTCGATTGGTCCGCGGCCGATTTCGCGACCGCATATCCAATGGGTATGGTGACTATCCTGCGCCGTTTGACATGTTGCAAACGAATTGGAATGATGCCAGCAATCAGATTTTCTTATGGCGAATTCGATGAAACCAGTCCTCGACAGCGACCTCCTGCGCACCTTCGTGGCGGTGGCCGAAACCGGTAATTTCACCCGCGCGGCGGAGAAGGCCGGGCGCACGCAATCGGCCGTCTCCATGCAGATGAAGAAGCTGGAGGACATGGTCGGCGACAACCTGTTCGAGCGCGGCTCGCGCGGCGTGGCACTGACGCGCCGCGGCGGCGAGCTAATCGCCAACGCGCGCCGGATCGTCTCGCTGCTCGACGAGACCGCGGCCTCGCTTGTGGCGCCGCCGCTTGGAGGGCTGGTGCGCATCGGCATCCCGGCCGAATACGGTCGCTCGATCCTGTCGAGGGCGCTGGGCGAGTTCGCCAAGCGCCATCCGCGCGTCGAGGTCACGGTGCGCTACGCGCATTCGGATTCGCAGGTGAGGGCGCTGGCGGCCGGCGAGCTCGATCTCGCGGTGGTGTTCGAATGGGAGGGCTCTTCCGGCGGCGAGGTGCTGATGCACGACCCGACGGTTTGGGTGACCTCGACGCTGCACCACATGCATGAGGAACGGCCGGTGCCGATCGCGCTTTACAGCCGCAACGGCTGGTGCCGCGACTTCGCCATCAAGTCGCTGCAGCAGCGCAGCCTCGATTACCGCGTCGCCTACACCAGCGACACCAATGGCGGCCTGACGCTCGCGGTGACTTCCGGTCTGGCGATCGCGCCGATCTCGCGCAGCAACATCCCGCCCGATTGCCGCGAGCTGACGGCCGCCGACGGGTTCGGCGACATCGATTCCTCCAACGTCGTCCTGCATCGCAATCCGCTCGCGACCGGCGAAGCGATCGACGGCATGGAAAACGCCATCCGCGAGGCCTTCATGCTGACCCGGCAGGTCGCGCCTGCGGCATAAATACCGGCGCATAGCGATCCTTCGCGCCAGAATCCCAAAAGTGAGCAAGGGCCGTCACATCCAGTCTAAGAGCTGTGAGGCAGAAGCTACTTCAGCTCCAGCAGCCGTTCGAGATAGCTGCGCTCGATGTCGGGGCTCAGCGCGTTGCCGAGCCGCTTGCGGATCGCGTCGAGGATCTGGCGGGCGCGCTGAACGTCGATCTCGTCGGGAACCTTGACCGAGGTGCCGTCATCAGGGCCATTGGTGGCGCGCGGCCGACCGAGGGGATCGCGGTCGGCACCCTGCTGGCGCCCACCCTGCTCGCTGCCCCCCTGGTCGCCCTGCATGGCCTGCATCTGCTTCATCATGTCCTTGGCGCCGCGGCGCAGCGCTTCCAGCGCGCGGCCCTGGTGGCCGACTGCCTGGTCGCCATCGCCCTGGCCGAGCGAATGCTCGGCGTCGCCCATCGACTTGCCGGCCTCACCAAAACCCTCGTTGGGCTCCATGCCCATGCCTTCCAGGCCCTTCTTCAACTGGTCTAGCTCGCTCTGCAGCTGGCCCTGTCCTTCCTGCAGCTGCTTCAGCGCATCGGCGAGGTCTTTCGGCGACATTTTCGGCCGCCCCAGCGGATCGCGGTCCTCGCCGGGGCCGGGCCGCTGCTCGTCCTGGCCCTGTTGCGGCTCGCCATCCTCGCCCATCTGTTGATCGCCGTCCTGGCCGCGCTGCCCGCGCTGCATCTGGTCGAGGCGGAAGGTGTCGTTCATCATCTCCTGCTGGCGTCGCATGATGTCGCCGAGCTTGTCCATCTGCTGGCGCAGCTCGCTGTCCTGCTCGGCGCCCTGCTGCTGGCGGCCGGCCTGCAGGTTGTTCATCATGTCCTGCAGCTCGGAGAGAAGCTGCTGGGCCTTGTCGCGATCGCCGGATTTGGCCAGGTTCTCGATCTGGTCCATCATGCGGTCGATGTCGCTCTGGCGCAGCTCGCGGCCGTTCTGCTGCATCTGCGGCGCATTTGGATTCTGCTGCGCGCGCTGGGCGAATTCCTGCAGGAACTGGTTCATCGCCTCGCGCAGTTCCTTCATCGCCTTCTCGATCTCCTGATCGCTGGCGCCGTTCTTGATGGCGTCCTGCAGCGCCTGCTGCGCCTGGCGCAGCCGCCGCTCGGCGGCCGACAGATTGCCCTCCTCGATGCCGAGCGCGATCTCCCAAAGATAGGCTACGACGTTGCGCAGCTGGTCGTCGCTCTCGGAGAGCTTCAGCCGGCTCCTGGCGCTCATGATGGCGAGATAATTCGACATGTTGTCGAACGTGTCCTCGGGCCGCAGCGTGATCGCGTCCATCAGATCCAGAACGCGGGGCTTGGCGTTGGTGTCGAGCGCCAGCAGCCGGCGCTGCTCGATCACCGCGCGGGCCAACGGGTTGGCGAAGGGCCGTTCGGGCATCACAAGCGTCTTGGTTTCGCTGGTCGCGGTGTGGCCGGCATCGTCGGTGACGCTCAGCGTCAACTTGATGCCGCTGCCGGCCCAGACATGCTCGGTCAGGTCCTTGGTCGTCTTGGCCGCGTTCGTCTTGCCGCCGCGGCGCGGCAGGGTCAGCGGCAGGTCCGGCGGGCCGTAGAGCGGATGCGCATGGGCGGCCGGCGGGTCCGACAGCTCGAAAACGGCCTTGGCGGAGGCGGCGCCGTAATCGTCATCGATCTCGTAGTTCAGCTCGATGGCGCCGTTGACGGCGCGCTTCGGCTCGCCGACGAAGCGGATCGCCGGCGGCTTGTCGGGAATGACGGCAAAGGCCCAGTGGCCGAGATCGCTTTCGGCGGATCTAAGCGTCAGCGTGCCGTTCGAATCCAGTTTGCCGGAGAACTGGCGCACTTTGGGCGCGGCCTGGCTGGCGGGCGCGGGGCCTTTGGGCGCCGCGGGCTCGATGGCGCGCGCATTGCCGCCTTGATCGGCGTAGCTCAGCGTCTCCTCGCCGGAACCGCCGGTGACGCGCAGCGAAACGTCGCTGCCTTGCGGCACCGAGAAGGTCTGGACCGCCTGGTTGGCATCGGCGGTCAGGAACAGCGGCGCCTTGCCGGTATAGGCGGGCGGCGTCACCCAGGCGTCGATGCGCGGCGGCACGGTATCGTGCGCGGCGCGGGCAACGAAGCCGTCGCTGACCCTGCCGCCGAAAGGTCCGAAGGAGAAGGCCAAAGCGGTGACGAACAGCAGCCCCGCCACGGCGCGCAGGCCCCAGCGGTCGTAGTCCGGCACGCGGCTGCGCGGCCGGTCGGCGCCGAGGCTCGACAGCCGCTCGGCCATCCGCTTCTGGTGCTCGCGCCACAACGCCTGCGAGAAGATGCTCTCGGCGCCGCTCGGCCGGTCGGTCTGCACCTGCACCGGGCTGTGCAGCAATCGGTTCGCCGCCTCGATGCGCCTGTCGACCTCGGCGGCCGATGGCACACGGAAGAAACGCAGCGGATAGAGCGCCGCGACCCCGGACAGGGCGAACAGGATCAAGAGGCCGATGCGCGCCACGTCGGGCAGACGCGGGAACAGGCCGAACCACGAAAAGCTGAGAAACAGGCTGATGATGATCAACAGCGGCAGCACGAGCGGCCAGCCGCGCTCGAAGACCATCGAGGCCCGCGTCGCCAACCGGCTGAGCGCCAGGCGCAAGGCCAGGCCGCGTTCGCCGCTGGAAATGGGTCGTTCCGTCATCGGCCCTTCCTGCCCGGGCACAACAGCCCGGACGTCATCGCGAGAAGGATACCAGCAAACACGGCAAAGGCGAGGCGGGTTCCAAAAACGTGAAGCGGTTTGGCCGGGTTATGATCAGAAATTGGCGGGATTCGTGTTGGAACCGCAGACCAGAATCGCCACGCGCTCGCCCTCCGAGGGCACATAGCGCCCGGAAAGCATGGCGGCGAAGGCCGCGGCGCCGCCCGGCTCGGCGATGATTCGCACGCGGTCCCACAGCGCCTTCTGCGCAGCTATGATGTCGTCGTCGCTGACCAGGATAGAGCGCTCGACGAAGGCTTCGGCGATCGGGAACATCATCGCGCCGACGCGCTTCGGCGCCAGCGAATCGGCGGCGATGCCTTCGGCGGGCGCATCGACCGGCTCTCCGGCCTCCAAGGCGCGGTAAAGCGTTGGCGCGCCCTCGGGCTCGATGGCGACGATGCGGATGCGGCCAGCGAACCAGGCGGCGATGCCGCCGATCAGGCCGCCGCCGCCGACGGCAACCAGCAGCGTGTCGATTTCGGGCAGATCGGCCTCGATCTCCAGGCCCAGCGTGCCCTGGCCGAGCAACGTTTCTTCTTGGTTGAAGGCGTGGATCTGCAGGGCGCCGGTCCTGGCCGCGAAGTCCTCGCTGGCGGCTAGCGCCTCGGCATAGCGGGCGCCGCCGACGACCAGATCCGCGCCATAGCCGCGAATGCGCGCGAGTTTGGCCGGCGGGCTGACCTCCGGCACGAAAATCGACGCCTTGTGGCCGAGCTTCATGGCGGCATATGCGACCGCCGCGCCGTGGTTGCCGCCCGACGCCGCGACGACGCCAGCTTCCGGCACCGGCCGCGTCAGCAGGTTGGTGAAGGCGCCGCGCGCCTTGAAGGAGCCTGAATGCTGCAGGCATTCGAGCTTCAGATCAACCGGAAAGGCGGGGAGGCCGAAATCCGCCATGTCGACGCGCATGACCGGCGTGTGGCGGACATAGGGGCGGATGCGCGGCTCCACGGCGGCGATGCGCTCGCGCGTGATCGTCTTGTTTTCCAGCATAGGCTTGCTCCTTGAGGCGTCGCCGTTCTGCTATTTCAGCCAGTCGGGGACCGAATCCAGCCCGATCAGGTCGTCATAGGTCTGGCGCGGCCGCACGACATGGAAGCGGTCGCCGTCGACCAGCACTTCCGGCACCAGAAGCCTGGTGTTGTAGGTGCCGGCCTGGACCGCACCATAGGCGCCGGCGGTGGAAACGGCGATCAGGTCGCCGGCCTTCAGCCTCGGCAGGTCGCGGTCGAGGCCGATGAAATCGCCGGTTTCGCAGACCGGGCCGACGACGTCGACCTTGATGCGCGGCGTCGAGGCGGGCGGCTGTACCACCGGCCTGATGTCGTGGAAGGCGTCATAGAGCGTCGGCCGGATCAGGTCGTTCATGGCGGCGTCGACGACGAGGAAGTTCTTGGCGTCGCCTTCCTTCACATAGATAACCTCGGACACCAGGATGCCGGCATTGCCGACGATCAGGCGGCCTGGCTCGAACATCACCTTGAGGCCAAGCCTAGTGACATGCTTCCTGACGATCTCGGCATAGGCGTCGGGCAAAGGCGGCGGGCTGTTGTCGACACGGTAGGGAATGCCGAGGCCGCCGCCGAGATCGACATGCTCGATCGAATGCCCGTCGGCGCGCAGCACGCCGACCAGCTCGACAAGCAGCGCGAAGGCGTCGTCGAAGGGTTGCAATTCGGTGATCTGGCTGCCGATATGGGTGTCGATGCCGGTCACCTTGATGCCGGGCAATTCGGCCGCGCGGGTGTAGACCTGTCGCGCGCGCTGCCACGGGATGCCGAACTTGTTCTCGGCCTTGCCGGTCGAGATCTTCTTGTGCGTCTTCGCGTCGACATCCGGATTGATGCGCAGCGAGACCGGCGCCACCTTGCCGAGCGCCACGGCGCGCGCCGACAGAAGTTCAAGTTCAGGCTCGGATTCTACGTTGAAGCAAAGGATGCCGGCGTTGAGCGCGAAGTCGATCTCGCGCGCGGTCTTGCCGACGCCGGAAAACAGGATCTTGCTGGCCGGAATGCCGGCGGCCAAGGCGCGGCGCAATTCGCCTTCCGAGACGACGTCGGCGCCCGCGCCTTGTCTTGCCAGCGTCCTCAGCACGGCCTGGTTGGAGTTCGCCTTCATGGCGTAGCAGACCAGCGCGTCGAGGCCGGCGAAGGCCTCTCTGAAGACGCGGAAATGCCGGGTCAGCGTCGCCGTCGAATAGCAGTAGAAGGGCGTGCCGACCTCGGCCGCTATTTCGGGGATGGCGACATCCTCGGCATGGAGCACGCCGTCGCGGTAATCGAAATGGTTCACTGGTATTGGTTCCGGAAAAGATCAGAGCAATGGATCGAGGATGAACTTCCTGTCCTTGACCGGTTTTTCCGGCTCGGGCGGCACCGGCTGCTTGGCGCGTTCTGCATCCTTGCGCGCCTGCTCCGCCGCCTCATAAGGCGTGTCGAGCCCGGTCTTCCTGCCGCAGGCCGTGACGGTGACAACCGCCGCCAGCAGTGCCAGCGTCACCAAAATCCTGCTACGGGTCATCGATCCATCCGTTCGAAGCTGTTTCCTGTGCCGCCGCTTTTAGCCGAGTTTTCGGCGCTTTGCATCCGGGCAATTTTTTGATGCATGTCGTTGTCCCGGAACCGCCGCACATGTCCGGGCGACAGGCATCAAGCCTTGGAAAGCCGCTTTTTCCAGTAGCGGATCTGCTTCCGCACTTCCGACGGCGCCGTGCCGCCGAAGCTGGTGCGGCTCTTCACCGAATTCTGCACGGCAAGCACCGAGAAGATATCGTCGGTGATGCCGGGATGGATGGAGCGCAGGTCCTCCAGCGATAGCTTCTCCAGCGAGACCTTCTTCTCCTCGGCCAGCGCCACGGCGCGGCCGGTGACATGATGCGCCTCGCGGAAAGGCAGGCCCAGATTGCGCACCAGCCAGTCGGCAAGGTCGGTCGCGGTGGCGTGACCGGCGCCGGCGGCCTTCTTCATGGCGGCGGCGTTGACGGTCATGTCGCGCACCATGCCGACGGTCGCCGCCAGCATCAGGTCGAGCGTCTCGGCGGCGTCGAAGACCGCTTCCTTGTCTTCCTGCATGTCCTTGCCGTAGGTCAGCGGCATGCCCTTCATCACGGTCAGCAGCCCGACGAGATGGCCGTTGACGCGGCCGGTCTTGCCGCGCACCAGTTCGGCGGCGTCCGGGTTCTTCTTCTGCGGCATGATCGAGGAGCCGGTGGAGAAGGAATCCGACAGGCGGATGAAGCCGAATTGCGGCGTCGACCAGATGATGATCTCCTCGGCGAGCCTGGACAAATGCGTCGCGCAGATCGCGGCGAGGCTCAGGAATTCGAGCGCGAAGTCGCGGTCCGAGACGCTGTCCAGCGAATTGCGCGTTGGTTCGCGGAAACCGAGCGCCTTGGCCGTCATGTGGCGGTCGATGGAAAAGCTGGTGCCGGCCAGCGCCGCCGCTCCCAGCGGGCTTTCGTCCATGCGCTCGATGGCGTCGTGGACGCGCGACAGGTCGCGGCCGAACATCTCGACATAGGCCATGCAATGGTGGCCGAAGGTCACCGGCTGCGCGGCCTGCATATGGGTGAAGCCGGGCATGACGGTCGCCGCATGCTCCTCGGCGCGTTCCAGGAACGCGGCGATCAAGTCCTTCAATGCCCCGGCGACGCGCTGGCATTCCTGCTTGACCCAGAGCCTCAGATCGACCGCCACCTGGTCGTTGCGCGAGCGTGCGGTGTGCAGGCGTCCGGCCGCAGGGCCGATCAGGTCGGCAAGGCGGGCCTCGACATTCATGTGGATGTCTTCGAGCCTGGTCGAGAATTCGAACGTGCCGGCCTCGATCTCTTTCAGAATCGTGTTCAGCCCGTGAGCGATTTTTTCTTGATCGGCCGCCGAAATAATGCCCGTTTCAGCCAACATCTCGCTATGGGCGATCGATCCGCTTATGTCCTGCGCATAGAGCTTGCGGTCGAAGCCGATCGACGCGTTGATCGCTTCCATGATCGCGGCCGGACCCGAGGCAAAACGTCCGCCCCACATCTGGTTGCTGGCCTTCTTGTCGCTCATCGCTATAACCCGTGCTCCGGAGCAGTTTTGAAAATGGCAGACGGCAGTAGATTCTTCCCGGCCCCGCGCCTCATCCTCGCCGCCTTGGTGGCGGGCGTGCTGGCCGGCGCGGTCGCGGTATATGTCAGCGAGAGCGGTTCTGGCAACAATGCTCCGGAGAAGGTCGCCGCGGCCGCCGGCAAGGACGATACCGCCTGCGCGACCAAGGCCGCACGGGCCAAGCAGGTCGCCGCGAAAGCCATCGGCCAGGTCGCGGCGCTGCAGCCGGCCGATCCGCCGCAATCGCTGAAAGCGCTTGCCTTCAACGGGCCAGACGGCAAACCGATGACGATCGCCGACCATGCCGGCAAGACGGTGCTCCTCAATCTGTGGGCGACATGGTGCGCGCCGTGCCGGGCCGAGATGCCGGCGCTCGACGCGCTGCAGAAGGAGAAGGGCAGCAACGCCTTCGAGGTCGTCGCGGTCAATGTCGACACCGGCGACGATGCGAAGCCGAAGAAGTTCCTCAAGGAGATCGGCGTCGAGACGCTCGGCTTCTACCGGGATCCGACGATTGCGCTGTTCAACGAAGCCAAGACGCGCGGCCTGGCGCTCGGGCTTCCGGTCACCATGCTGATCGACGCGGACGGCTGCCTGATCGCCCATATGAACGGCCCGGCCGAATGGTCGAGCCCGGACGCCAAGCGGCTGGTGGAAGCGGCGCTCGCACCGTGATCGTGTAGTCTTTTTGTATTGACGCAATTCCGGACGGAAAACCGCTACGCACTTTTCCTGGAATTGCTTAGACTGAACGCGCGGCTGCGGCCGGCTGCAGCATCAGGATGCTGCCGCCGCGGACAGTTTCGACCTTGGCCGTTGCCTCATCGTCTTGCTGGACGCCGTCATCGGCCAGCGAAACGCCGGTGAGCTCGCCGAACGCCTCGATCGGGCCGGGTCTGCCAAGAAAATATCCCTGGCCGATGTCGCAATCCTCGGCGTCGAGGAAGCGCAGCTCGTCCAGCGTCTCGACGCCTTCGGCCAGAACCGGCAGGCCGAGGCCGCGCCCCAGGCCGAGCACGGCGCGCACGATGGTCGCGACCTGATCGTTCCTGTCGACCGACTTGATGAAGGACCCGTCGATCTTGATCTTATCGAAGGGGAAGGCGCGCAGGTTGGACAGCGACGAATAGCCGGTGCCGAAATCGTCCATCGCCACGCGCACGCCGAGCGCCTTGATCTGGCGCAAGGTGGCCAGCGCCCGCGGCATGTCCTTTACCAGCGCCGTCTCGGTGATCTCGAGCTCAAGCCTGCCCGCCGCCAGGCCGGTGCGCAGCAGCACCTCGTGCACCTTGCGGCTGAAATCGGGATTGTGGAGCTGCACCGCCGAGACGTTGACGGCGACCGTTAGCGGGTTCTTCCACGTCGCGGCTTCCTTGCAGGCGGTCGCCAGCACCCACTCGCCGATCTGGGCGATCGAACCGCTGTCCTCGGCCACCGGGATGAACACCGAAGGCGGAACCTCGCCGCGTTCGGGATGCTGCCAGCGCAGCAAGGCTTCGAAGCCGATCATCCTGCCGCTGCTGATTTCCTTCTGCGGCTGGTAGACGAGCCGGAATTCGCCGCGCGCCACGGCTTGGCGCAGGTCCTGTTCCAGGATGCGCCGGTCGCGCGCCTCGGCACCCATCGAGGCTTCGAAATAGCGGAACGTATCCTTGCCTTCGGCCTTGGCGCGATAGAGCGCGGTGTCGGCATGGCTGACCAGAGCCGCCTGTTCGTCGGCGTCGAGCGGGTAGAGCGCGATGCCGATGCTGGCCGATACCATACCCCCGGGCGACAGCCGGTTTTCCTGGCGCAGCGCCGAAAGCACCGCTTCGGCAATGCGGCCGGCCGCCTGCGGGTCAGGAAGGTTGGGGGCGATGATGGCGAATTCGTCGCCGCCGAGCCGGGCCAGCATCTGGCCATGGCGCAGCACGCCGGAGGCGCAATGCGCCACCTTCTGCAGCACGGTGTCGCCGGCGGCGTGACCGAAGAGGTCGTTCACTTCCTTGAACCTGTCGAGGTCGAGCAGCATGAGCGCCAACTGGCCACCCTTGCCCCCGCCTTTGCCACCAGGAGCGGCCGAGGCGATCTCGGCTTCCAGGCGACTGGTGAAGGAGCGCCGGTTGGCAAGCCCGGTGAGCGGGTCGTAATGGGCAAGCCGCATGATCTCCTGCTCGGCCTTCCTGCGCTCGCGGATATCGCGGACGGCCACGACCAGGTGCGGCTTGCCGCAATAATCGATGCTTCTGGCGATCAGCTCCACCGGGATCGGGCTGTCGCCCTGGCCGCGGAGGTCGGCTTCCTGCGCCTGTCCGTTGCCGGGGGCGACGGCGGTGGCAATCCGTTGGCCAAACAGGTCGCTCAGCGTCATCGTGTTCAACGTGGCGGAGGCGATGCCGCTCAGCGCCGCGATACTGTCATTGGCGCTGACGATGCGGTTGCCGTCGCAGACGATGAGGCCCTCGACGGCGGCGTTGGCGAGGCCATGCATGCGCTCGGCCTCGATCTTGTGCCGGCGGAAGCGCAGATCGATCCACAGCGCAGTGGCGGCCAGCACAAGGATGACCAGGCTTGCCGTAGCGGCGGCGAAGGCCTGCGACATCGGCGCGATCGTGAATTTCGAGATCTCGATCGAGGAGTCCGGATAGATCGAGACGGCGGCCATGGCGATGAAATGCAGCGTGCAGATCGCCAGCGTCAGCAGGACAGCGCCGGCGACCGTCGCCAGGGTCGACGGCCGGCGAAGCACGACAAGCATCGAGAGCGCTGCAAGAATTATACCCGAGGCCAATGAGGCGGCGACGAAAAGCTGGTTCCAGACGATCCGGCCTTCGACCTCGAAGGCTGCCATGCCGGTATAGTGCATCGCGGCGATGCCGATGCCGAGCACGGCGCCGCCGACGAGATAGTGGTCGACGCCGCTGCGTACGGTCGCGATCCACATCCCGGCGGCCGTCAGAAGAACGGAAACCGCCAGCGAAGCGACCGAAAGCTCCGCGTTGTAGGCGTTGGGTATTCCTGGCGTGAAGGCGATCATGGCGATGAAATGCGTCGCCCAGATGCCAAATCCGGTCGAAGCGGCGGCAATCAGCAGCCACGCGTAACGGTTCCGGCTGGTCGATTGCACGACATGGCGCAGAAGGTTGACGGCGGAGAAACAGGAAATTCCGCAAATGAGCGCGGCCAGCGCAACCAGTCTCAGATCGTGCTCGTTCACGATACAATTATAGACGGTCAACATCTCGTCTCACCTGATCTACCCGCATCAATCAAGGCAACGGGATTGATTAGGGCCGGACGCCTGAAGAAACGATTATGTCGCCTGCAACCTCCGCGTGCTTTCCAGGTTGTGCTTCCTGAGGAGGTTATGCGCCGGAACGGATTCCAGGATTGAGTTGAGCCGTATCGATCCTGAGGGCCATCACTTCACCCGGACCGTCACCACCAGCGTCTCATGGTCGGCGCTCGGGCTGCCATCCGGCAACACGGCCGGCAGCGTCGCTGGCGCGCTTGCCACAAGGCCGCGGGTGAAAAACCAGTCGATGTGGCCGGCAGGCGTCAGGTCGCCGGCCATGCGCCGCTGGGTGGGCTTGTCGAACGCATTGGCTGTCTTCCAGTCGTAGCCACGCTCGGCAAAAACCGAGAACAAAGGCTCGTGACGCTCCGGATACATCAGCCGGTCCGGCTCGGCGGCAATGCGTGCCCGCCAGGCGACCGGGTCGTCATTCCGTTCCGGATATGTGGCGGTCAGCGTGTTGAAGTCGCCGCCGATCAGGACAGGCGCTTCCGCATCATATTTGTCGATGGCGTCGAGCAGATGGCGGGTCTGGTCGGCGCGGCCTGCCGGCGTGGTGCGGTTCTCGAGATGCACCGAAACGACGGTGACACGGCGCTCGCCGGTCATCACCTGGCCTCCGAGCGCCATGCGGCCGCCGACACGCGGCTGGCCGTGCTCAGGCAGGAACCAGGCGCCGGCGGCGTCGAAGCGAAGGAGAAAAGGCCGTAGCAGCGGAACGGCGCTTGTGATAGCATTGCCATGGAAGCCCTCCACATTCTCAGCGCCGCCATTTGCCGCCTGCTCCGACTCGTTGCCGGTGCCGAGTTCGAGGAACTCGAGGCCATAGGCGTAAGAATGGCCTAGGCGACCGGCAAGCCGGCTCAAAAGATGGCCGTTGCCGGAGCGCGCCATGCCCTTGTCGACCTCGGACAGCAGCACGACATGGGGCGCCTGGCCGGCGATCGTTGCGGCGATGGCATCGACGTGACGCAGCCGCTCGACGTTCCAGGCCATCACGGTCAGGCTCTCGCCGGCGCTCTCAAGCGAGGCCTTGCCGCCGATCTCGATCTCGCCGAGAGCGGGAATGGCGGCGGCGTGGCGCAGATGGGTGGCGCTGTCGCGCGGCCCGTCCCGCATGGCGTTGCGGACGGCGACGGGCACGTGCGTAAGCTGCGGAACCAGCATGTCTCTTCTCATCCAGTTAGCCGGTTAATCAAAGAGGTCTTTTCACTGCCTGGCGGCACGCTAGCTTCCTGGATCAGGATGACGTTTCGTTGAATCGTACCCTGATCCAATTCTTTGTTGGAGCATGATCTTGTCCGAAAACCGGTTCCCACTTTTCGGGATCATGCTCTAGAGCGCCGATGTGACGTTTTCATGCCGGCGCGGCCGCTGCCAGGAGAGGAGAGACTGGCTGTCCACAGGGGCCGCCTGCCGATCCAAGGCCCACAACAGAACTGTCACATACCTTCTCTATGAGAGCGGGCAAGGACTTGCGCAAAACCCTTGTCACACTGCCACTCAAGAGGGAAAACCATGACGATCATCAAGCGGGGCCTCGCTGCCCTTGCCGCCGGCGCGCTCAGCACCGCGCTTGCGGTTCCTGCTTTTGCAGAGCCGGTCAAATTCGATTTCTGGTTCGGCCTGTCGGGCGACCTCGCCCGCGTCGTCGACACGCTGTGCAAGAACTTCAACGCCTCCCAGAAGGACTACGAGGTCGTCTGCACCAGCCAGGGCAATTACGACGCCACGCTGCAGAACACGATCGCCGCCTTCCGCGCCGGCAAGCAGCCCACCGTCGTCCAGGTCTATGACGTCGGCACCGCCACCATGATGCTGTCGGGCGCCTACAAGCCCGCCGACAAGCTGATGGAAGAGAACGGCTACAAGATCGACTACAGCGATTATTTCCCCGGCATCGCCCGCTATTACGCGACGTCGAAGGGCGAGATGCTGTCCTTCCCGTTCAACTCGTCGACGGCGCTGATGTACTGGAACAAGGACGCCTTCGCCAAGATCGGCAAGACCGAGGCGCCGAAGACCTGGGAAGATGTCGGCGCCGATCTCAAGGCGCTGAAGGACGCCGGTTATGATTGCCCGATGGCGATCAACATTTCGGCCAATGAAAGCTGGCAGCTGATGGAGCAGTTCTCGGCTATCCACAACCAGCCGATCGCCACCAAGAACAACGGCTATGATGGTCTCGACGCCCGTCTGGAAGTCAACAAGACCAAGTTCGTCCAGTACGTCACCGATCTAAAGAAGTGGTATGACGCGGGTCTCATCAAGATCAAGTCGAAGGATCTCGGCCAGGACATGGTGCAGGCCTTCGCCACCGGCACCTGCCAGGTCATCCTGACCTCGGTCGGCGACCACGGCACGGTGGGCCGCACCCAGAAGGAAGGCATGAACTGGGATGTCGCCGAACTGCCGGTCTATGCCGGCACCGAGCGCAAGAACTCCCTGGTCGGCGGCGCCTCGCTGTGGGTGCTGTCCGGCAAGTCGGACGCCGAATACAAGGGCGCGGCCGCTTTCCTCAACTTCATCCACGATCCCAAGACCGCTTTGTTCTGGTCGACCAACACCGGCTA
This sequence comes from Mesorhizobium sp. M2E.F.Ca.ET.209.01.1.1, assembly GCF_004010375.2. Taxonomy (NCBI): domain Bacteria; kingdom Pseudomonadati; phylum Pseudomonadota; class Alphaproteobacteria; order Hyphomicrobiales; family Phyllobacteriaceae; genus Mesorhizobium; species Mesorhizobium sp. M2E.F.Ca.ET.209.01.1.1. Next base: position 159,506 of record NZ_SADP02000012.1, read on the forward strand.
TATCCCGGTGGCGAAGTCGGGCTTCGATTTCATGAAGTCCAACGGCTTCTACGACAAGGCGCCCTACAAGGGCCGTGAGGTGGCCATCGCCAGCCTGACCGCTTCGGAGCCGACCGAGATCACCCGCGGTGTCCGCCTCGGCAACTTCACCCAGATCCGCGCCGAGTTCGGCACGCAGATGCAGGCGATCTTCGCCAACAAGGTCAGCGTGCAGGAAGGCCTCGACGCGCTGGTGAAGAATGGCGACGCGATCCTCGAGCGTTTCCAGCAGACCTATCCGAGTAAGACCCTGCCCTGATCCGGATAGGGGAACGGCCGCCCGCGAGGATTCGACGGGCGGCTATTTCCTATCTAGTTTGCGCCAAGAAAGCGCGCTGGCGGTTTAACGACATCGGCGGATCAATGGAAAAGCGCGTCACTTTCGGCAGATGGACGATCGGTATCCTGTTCGCGGTGCCGCAGCTCCTTCTGATCTTCACCTTCTTCTACTGGCCTGCCGGCCAGGCGGTCTACTGGTCGCTGACGCTGCAGCAGCCCTGGGGCGGCGGCAACATCTGGGTCGGCCTCGACAATTTCCGCTCGATCCTGTCCAACGCCGACTACTGGAACTCCATCACCGCCAGCATGATCTTCGCCGGCATCAGCACGGGCCTGGCGATGGTCATCGCGCTGGTCCTCGCCGCCCTGACCGACCGGCAGCTTGCCGGCTCCCGGCTCTATCGGGTCGTGCTGATCTGGCCCTACGGCATCGCCGCGCCCGCGCTGGCGATGGCCTTCCGCTTCATCCTGGCGCCGGAGGCCGGCTTCATGGCCGTCGTCAACAAGTTCTTGCCGGGCTTTTGGGACCCGGGCCTCGACGGCGCCGACGCGATGGCGTCCGTCATCATCGCCTTCTCGTGGAAATATGTCGGCTACAACTTCATCTTCTTCCTCGCCGCCTTCCAGGCGATCCCGCGTTCGCTGATCGAGGCGGCGGCGATGGACGGGTCCGGCGTCATCAGGCGCTTCCGGGACATCCAGTTCCCGCTGATCACGCCGACGATCTTCTTCCTGCTGGTCATCAACATCACCGAAAGTTTCCAGGACTCCTTCGGCATCGTTGACATCATGACCGCTGGCGGCCCGGCAAACGCCACCAATCTGATGGTCTACAAGATCTATTCCGACGGCTTCAAAGGCCTGGATTACTCCGGCGCCGCCGCGCAGAGCATCATCCTGATGCTCTTGATCATCGCGCTGACAATCGTTCAGTTCCGCTTCATCGAGCGGCGCGTGCATTATCGTTGAGGCGGGCCATGGTCGAGCGCACCCCGTTCCTCAACTTCTTCACGCATCTGATCCTGTTTGCCGGCTTCATTTTCTGCGTGGCGCCGTTCGTCATCGTGGCGATCGCCGCCTCGCACAATCTGAAGGACGTCAACGATGTGCCGATGTCGCTGCTGCCGGGCAGCGATTTCTGGGTCAACATCAAGACTGCGTGGACGACGGCGGATCTCGGCCCGAAGCTCTTCAACTCCTTCATCATGGCGTTCGGTGTCGCCGCCGGCAAAGTTATCATCTCGGCGCTCACCGCCTTCTCGATCGTCTATTTCCGCTATCCCGGCCGCATGCTGATCTTCTGGCTGATCTTCATCACGCTGATGCTGCCGCTCGAAGTGCGCATCGTGCCGACCTATGCGGTGGTCGCCAACGTGCTCGATCCCTATCAGACGATCATGGATCTAACCGGTCTCTCCTGGCTGATCGAGAAGATATCCGGGGTTCAGGTCCAGCTCAGCCTGGGACTGCTCAATTCCTACAGCGGTCTGATCCTGCCGCTGGTCGCCACCGCTACCGGCACCTTCCTCTACCGGCAGTTCTTCCTGACCGTGCCGGACGAATTGACCGAGGCCGCGCGCATGGACGGCGCCGGCGCCTTAAGCTTCTTCTTCGACATCCTTCTTCCGCTGTCGCGCAACAACATGGCGGCGCTGGGCACCATCATGTTCCTGTGGGCCTGGAACCAGTATCTGTGGCCGTTGCTCATCACCACCGACCAGTCGCATGCCATGGCGGTGACCGAGCTGAAGCAGCTCATCCCCAATGTCGGCGGCGCCCCCGAGTGGCATATCGCCATGGCCGGCACGCTTATCGTCATGCTGCCGCCGCTGATCGTCGTGGTGCTGATGCAGCGCTGGTTCGTGCGCGGCCTGATCGCCACCGAAAAATAAGGAGACAAAAAATGGCCTCCATCACCATTCGCGGCGTCAAGAAGAACTACGCCAAGACGCAGGTCGTGCACGGCGTCGACCTCAACTTCGCCTCGGGCGAATTCGTCGTCATCCTCGGACCGTCCGGCTGCGGCAAGTCCACATTGCTCAGGATGATCGCGGGGCTGGAAGAGATCTCCGACGGCACGATCGCGATCGACGGCACGGTGGTCAACAAGCTCGAGCCGCGCGAGCGCGGCTGCGCCATGGTGTTCCAGAACTACGCGCTCTACCCGCATATGAGCGTGGCGCAGAACATCGGCTATTCGCTGAAAGTGGCCGGCGTTCCGGCGGCAGAGAGGACGCAGCGCATCCAGGCGGTGGCGCGCGTCCTGGAACTGGAGCACCTGCTCGACCGCAAGCCGATGGCGCTCTCCGGCGGCCAGCGCCAGCGCGTCGCCATGGGCCGCGCCATGATCCGGGAGCCCAAGGTGTTCCTCTTCGACGAGCCGCTTTCCAATCTCGACGCCAAGCTGCGCGTGCAGATGCGCTCGGAAATCCGCAAGCTGCACCGGCGGCTCAACGCGACGTCGGTCTTCGTCACGCATGACCAGGTCGAGGCAATGACGCTGGCCGACCGGCTGGTGGTGATGAATGGCGGCCGCGTCGAGCAGGTCGGCACCCCGGCGGAGGTCTACAGCCGGCCGGCAAGCCGCTTCGTCGCCACCTTCGTCGGCGCGCCGGCGATGAACATGCTCGAAGGCGAAGTGACGCTCGACGGCATTTCGCTGCTCGGCGGCAGCCGAAAGCTCAACGTGTCGCGCACCGGCCTTGCCGTGGGCTCGAAAGTCGCGGTCGGCATCCGGCCGGAGGCAGTGCGCATGGCGGCACCGGGCACGCCGGGCGCGCTCGCGGCGACCGTCGACCTCATCGAGGAACTGGGCGCCGGCCGCGTCATCTATGTCGATCTCGATGGCGCGCCGTTCTCCGTCGTGACGTCGGAGGCCGTCCATCCCGAACCGGGCAGCACGATTGGCCTGCAGTTCGCAGAGTCGGACCTGCACTTCTTCTCCTCCGAGACCGGCGGCAGGCTCGACGTGTTCAAGGCCTCGGTGCCGGAGCCGGCGCTCCAAGGGTGATCCTTCCCGTCGGTCTTGCGAAATTTGATTGAGGGTTCAGGGCATGAGGATCATCCAGGTTACCGACGTCCATCTCGGCCGGCTGCGCGAGATACGATATGGCGCGAACCTGAATGAGCGGCTCGATCATTGCATCGATCATATCAATCAGCGCCACGGCAATGCGACGCTTTGCGTCTTTACCGGCGACCTGACCGACGACGGCGAGGACGACAGCTATGCCGACCCGAAGGCGGCGCTGAGCCGGCTCACCGTGCCTTACCGGCTGCTGCCTGGAAACCATGACCGGCGCGCCAACCTCATCGCCGCCTTCCCGGAAAACGGGATCGACGGCAACGGCTTCGTGCAGTCGATTTTCGACACGCCGGAAGGGCGGCTGGTCTTTCTCGACAGCCCTGGCGGAGGGCCGCGTTACCGGCGAGCTGTGCGACGACCGGCTCGGCTGGCTGGACGCTCGGCTCGGCGAGGCAGAGGGCAAGGCGGCCTATATCTTCCTGCATCACCCGCCGGTCGAGCTCGGCCTGACAATTCTCGACCCGCTCGGCCTCGAGCAGCCGCAGCGGCTCATCGATGTGCTGAGCCGTCACGGCAATGTCCGCTACATCTTCTTCGGCCATGTCCACCGCGACATCGCCGGCACCGTCGCCGGTATTCCGTTCTCGGTTCAGCGTGGCCTGCATGCGCGCTTCATGCTCGACCTGGCCGGCGAAGAGGTGATCGAGCAGGCGCCGCCCGTCTATTCGATCATCCTGATCGACGGTGCCCGCGTCGTCATCCACAGCTGCGATTTCCTGGAGCAATGGCCGCTCTGGTCGCCGGCCACGGGTCAGCGCGTACGGTAGCAGGTCAGGCGTCAATATCGGAAGCATAAGTCGCTGACGTCGATTTGGTGCTCTGAGAAATATCGGTTGTCGACGGTCCTGGGTGATATAACTTACAATTTAGCGATTACACTTCACAATCGTGCATATCTTCGACCAAATGCGACTTGGCGCCGGCCAACGAGATTACACCATCGACTGCAGCCGCCCAGCGGACAATCTGGAATGGCGAGCGGATCGGGATCGTTCGTCCCCACAGGGGCCAATAATTTCCTTCGATCTCCTTTCGGACGGCTTCCTCACATGGTAATTCTAGCTCTCCATTATGATCAGCAAGCAGGTAACTTGTGTAAAAAAGTACACTTCAACGCCCATGTGGAAGGGTTCTCAAATGACTTCTAATTTCCTGAAAGCGGCGTGCATTCTAATTAGCTCACTCGCGTGCGCAGCAGTTTTGCATCCGAGTTCGGCTTTTGCTGAAGAGGCCTGCACAGGATCCATGGCCGCTCCCCCGAAAATTTCTGGCATGTATATCGACAATTTTGATGGTTGGCAGGCGGTGGGCAAACAAGCATGGGTGAGCTATGCCGCAGGCAATCAGATGATTTTTGATATCTGCAGCGTCGACAATACTAAGAATTTTTTGATCGCTCGGAATAGCGCTGATAATCAGTATAATCCGGGAAAATATAGTCGATTTGAATGGTATGGATCTAACGGTCAGTTATTTTACTGTCAGCAAGTATTTGATGCGGCATCCGCCGCTGATGCCGCCGATTTTTCCAAAACAACGGCTGCTGACTCATCAGATGCAAACGACAAAGGCTGTGGCAAGGCCGGCCAGTTTCCTTGGTCGCAGCTTATACTTATCGCGCGTTGACAGGGGACGTCAGTGGAACCTCGATATGATGTTTTTTTCGACGAAAAAGTTCAACTCGGTGACACACCGTCGGCGACCTTTTTCCCCGATGCACAATATGCCGGTCTTGAATTGCACCTCCCCATCCGGCCCTCTCGTAACGAAACCGACACCGGTGACGTGCAGCTAAGGCTGGAGACCTCCTTAATTGAAACTTGGGAGGATTGGCAAAAACACACGGTCAATATCAATGGCCAATTGGTGGGTTACATAGGTGACCCAAATGACAGACAGGGCGGGTCAGAGACATTCATTCTGACTATTGGCAAGCAGACCTTCGACGCCATCGCCGGAGGTTACCATACGCTTTCAATTATATGCGGCTCCGCCAAACCGGGTTTAATTGACGATTTTGAACTCAAAAAAATTGCTGTGGCTGGCGCGAACATTAAGCTTGGATGGGGCTGAATTCTTTAGAGCGCTTCACTGTTTCACGGAAGCGGCGAGACGCTCTAGCTCTTTGATCGAACTCAGCGTTGCCGGCATCCCGTTCTCGGTGCAGCGTGGCCTGCATGCCCGCTTCATGCTCGACGTGGTCGGCGACGAGGTGGTCGAGCAGGCGCCGCCCGCCTATTCGATCATCCTGATCGACGGCCAGCGTGTCGTCATCCACAGCTGCGATTTCCTGGAGCAATGGTCGCTCTGGTCGCCGGCCACGGGTGAACGAGTCCGTTAAAGGCCGCTTTAGTCTTGCAGTCAGGCAAAGACATGCGCCTTGCCAGTGACGGTGAGGCGCACGATCTCGCCGACCGCCGGCGCATCCATGCCTGTCCTGCGCAAGATGAGCGGCGTGTTGCCGATCGCTGCCGCGTCCGGCGGATCTGGGCTGTTGAGCAGCCGTACCGCCACGGTGCAGACGGCGCCCGCGAATTCGCAGTCCGTCACCTCGCCGAACAGCATGTCCGGTGTGCCCGACATGCCTTCGCGCGAGGTCAGCTTGAGCAAAATCTGCTCGGGCCGCAGCATGATGCGCGCGACATCGCGCCGTTCCTTCGTGTCGACGGCGATGCGGCCGAGCCGCGACACGGCGAAGCCGTCCGCGATCCTGGCGGGCACGATGATGGCGTCGCCGAGGAATTCGGCGACCATCCTGTCCCTGGGCTGGAAATAGAGCTCACGCGGCGTGCCGACCTGCGAGAACAGGCCGTCGCGCATCACCGCCACCTGGCTGGCGAAAGATAGCGCCTCGGCCTGGTCGTGCGTGACCAGGATGGTGGTGATGCCCGCCTCTTCCAGAAGCTCGGCAACGGCCTTGCGCATCGAGGCGCGCAGGCCCGTGTCGAGGGCCGAGAAGGGCTCGTCGAGCAACATCAGCCTCGGCTTCATCGCCATGGCGCGTGCCAGCGCCACGCGCTGCTGCTGGCCCCCGGAGAGCTCGTGCGGCCGGCGCTTCAGGATCGCCTTGTCCAGCCCGACGATATAGGCGAGCTCGACGATATGCTCGGCCCGTTTGTCGGCATTCCGCGCAATGCCGAAGCCGATATTGTCGGCGATGCTGAGATGCGGGAACAGGGCGCCATCCTGGGCCACCACGCCGATGCCGCGGCGATGCGCCGGCACGGCCACGCCGCCATTGGCGAGCACCTTGCCGTCAAGCGCGATGCGGCCGCGATCGGGCGCCTCGAAGCCGGCAATCAGCCTGAGCAAGGTGGTCTTGCCGCAGCCGGACGGCCCGACGATCGCGGTGCGGCTGCCGCTTTCGACCTGAAGGTCGACGCCGGCCAGCGCCGCCACCGGGCCGTAGTTTTTCGCAACGCCACTGAGTTCGAGAAAGCTCATCGTCCGGCCATCCGCTTCGACTGGACGTAGAGCCACCAGGTCATCGGCAACGACATCGCCACCATGATCAGCGCGTAAGGAGCGGCGGAGGCATAGTCGATCTCACCGCTGTAGGACCAGAAGGCCATCGCCAGGGTGCGGGTGCCGTTGGGCGCCAGCATCTGGGTGGCGGTAAGCTCGTTGGTGATGCCGAGCGCCACCATGGCCATGCCGGCCGCCGCGCCCGGCGCCGACAGGCGGATGGTTGTCGCCCACAGCGCCTTGACCGGCGGCCGGCCGAGGCTGGAAGCGGCGCGTTCCAGCTCCACCGGAGCCTGCGCGATCGAAGCGCGCAGGCTTATCAGCGCGCGCGGCAGGAACATCAGCGCATAGCCGAACAGGATGGTGAACAGCGTCTGGTAGAGCGGCAGCGCGACGCGCACGGTGATCGTCACCAGCGCCAGCGCAATGACCACGCCCGGCAAGGCGCCGACGATGTAGTTGCAGCCTTCGAGCAGGCGCTGCAGCCGTCCCGGCGCGCGGATCGAGATCCAGGCCATCGGCATGGCGGCAAGTGTTGCAAGCACCGCTCCGACGATGGCCAGGAACAGCGTCTGGCCGAGCGCCAGGCTGATCTCGTCCCAGCGCCAGACATCCGCGCCTCCCGCCAGCAGCCAGCGGCCGACAGTGACGAAGGGCACGCCCAGCGACAGCAGCGCCACGCCCGCCGGCAACAGCAGGCAAGGCAGGGTGGCGCGGCCGAGGCGGGCGCGCTGCTGCTTGCGCGCGGCGCCGGAGCCGACGCGGGCGTAGCGTTCCTCGCCGCGGATGATCACCTCGAGCGCGAGCAGAAAGAGGCAGCAGGCCACAAGCACCGCCGCCAGCATGTTGGCGGCGGGGCCGTTGAAGGTCGACTGGAACTGGTCGACGATCGCGGTGGTGAAGGTGTCGAAACGGATGAAGACGTAGAGGCCGTATTCGGCGAGCAGATGCAGGCCGACCAGCAGCGAGCCGCCGCAGATGGCGAGTCTCAACTGCGGCAGCACGACGCGCGCGAAGACCCGCCAGGGCCCGAGGCCAAGCGCCGCCGCCGCATCCTCCAGCGCCGGGTCGAGACGGCGCAATGCCGCGGAGATCGGCAGATAGAGGAACGGGAAATAGGCGATGACGGAGACCAGCACGCCGGCCCAGAGCCCGTGCAGACCCGGGACTAAGCTGATCCAGGCATAGGAGTGCACGAAAGCGGGGATGGCGAGCGGCGCCACCGACAGCCACGACCACAGCCGATTGCCCGGCAGGTCGCTGCGTTCGGTCAGCCAGGCCAGCGCCACCGACAGAGTGATGGCGATCGGCACGGTGACGATGACGAGGAGCACGGTGTTGATCAGCAGCTCGCCGACGCGCGGGCGAAAGACCAGCGCCACCACCGTATCCCAGCCGGTCTGGATCGCGATCCAGACGATGAAGGCGAGAGGCAGCAGCGCGATGAGCGAGATCAGAGCCGCGGCGAGCGTGATCCACGACATGGCCCGGCGCTTCTTCATTCCGGCCGCCGGCAGCGCGGAAGGCGTGAGGTGGATCGCGGACCCCATCAGTCGGAATAGGCCGCCCGGAAGCGACGTGATGAACCGCGGCCGCGGCCGCAAACGCAGATGATCGTCATCGACGAGGCCATCTCCAAAACAAAAGCGCTCCCACGGAAGCGAGTTCCCGCGGGAGCACGGTCGTTTGCCCTTTTAGGACGAACGCGAACTAAAGCAAGCCGGCTTGCGTCATCAGGTCGATGACCTTCTTGGAATTCAGCGTCGCCGGATCGATTTTCGGCGCCTGCAGGTCGGCCAGCGGCACCAGCTTAGGGTTGGACTGGGCATCCTTGCCGACCGCATATTCATACGACGTGCCCGTCTTCAGCACGTCCTGGCCGCCCTTGCCGGTCACCCACTTCAGGAACGCCTGGGCTTCCTTCTGATGCTTGCTGGTAGCCAGCACGCCGCCGCCCGACACCGAAACGAAGGCGCCCGGGTCCTGGTTCTTGAAATAGTGCAGGCCGACATTCTTGCTGTTCTCGCCGGTCTTGGCCTGATCGCCGAACCAGTAATAGTGGTAGATCACGCCGCCATCGATCTCGCCGGCATTAACGGCCTTCATGACAGTGCTGTTGCCCTTGTAGGCGGTGAAATTCTCCTTCATGGCCTTCAGCCAGTCGGTGGTCGCGGCCTCGCCCTTGAGTTGGAGCAGGGCGCTGACGATGGCCTGGAAGTCGGCCCCTGAGGGCGAGGCGGCCCAGCGGCCTTTCCAGCTCGCATCGGCGAGATCGAGCAGCGACTTGGGGAGCTGGTCTTCCTTCAGCTTGTCCTTGTTGTAGGCAAAGACGGTGCTGCGGGCGGCGACGCCGACCCATTTGCGGCTAGACGGCTGGTATTCCTGGGGAACCTGGGCGAGGGTGCCGGCGTCGACCGGGGCAAACAGGCCGGCCGCCTCGACCAGCGCCATGGCCGGCGAATTCTCGGTGAGGAACACGTCGGCCGGAGAGGCCGCCCCCTCGGCGACGATCTGGTTGGAGAAGTCGCTGTCGCCGCCGTTGCGCAGCGTGACCTTGATGCCGGTCTCCTTGGTGAAGCCTTTTGCCCATTCCTTGGCGAGGCTCTCATGCTGGGCATTGTAGACGACGATGCCTTGATCCTCCGCCATGGCCGGGCCGGCGATCAGGCCAAGCGCCAGCGCGGCGCCGGCGAGCGTGGAAAGGGCAGTCTTCATGGGGCATCGTCCTCAAATCTGGAGACAGGGGGTCAATCGGATCGCACCTATCAATACCTGATTGAGAAAGTCAACATTGCGGCGGCGCTTCAATTGGTCGCTCGCGGCTTCCGGTGGAGGCGCCCCGTGTCGGTTTCGGTGAGACATCCGGACACAGTCATGGATCCGATCGAGCCGACATCGGCGCGCTTTTCAAGCCGAACAGGAGAACCGATGGTCTTCTGACGCAGGCCTCAAGGTCCAGTCGCCAGCCCTTGGCGGCCGTGAACAGGGCTTCAAGTAGGGCAGCCAATTCCAGCCTCGCGACATGTTGCCCCAAGCAAATATGCAGGCCCGTGCCGAATGTGAGAGTGGACGGCACTCGCGACCTCAAATCCAAGCTGTCGCCGGCAAGGAAGACTGCTTCATCCCGGTTGGCGCTGGCCAATACGGGTACGACAGCTTGCCCGGCCTCGATGAATTGGCCAGCAAATTGCAGTCCCTCGGCGGCTATGCGTGCTCCTGCGTAGTGCACGGGAGCGCAGTACCGCAGCAGTTCCTCGGCAGCGGCTTGCCAAGACACGGTCTGGCTCTCCAACAGCTCCAGCTGCTCCCGGAATGCGGACAGTGCGAGGAGGGCATTTCCAAACGTGTCCACTACTGTTGCCTGACCGGCGAAAAGAAGGAACACCACATTGGCCACGACATCATCCCTCTCCCATTTGCCCAACTCTGCCTCTGAAAGCATGCGAGCAACCAGGCCGCCGGAGCTGATCCTGCCGGTCTGAAGGATGTGATTTACCCATTCCGACAACTCGCGGCAGGCCTCATTCGCATCCTCGCTGACCTGGGCCGTTCTGATGTCCAGCGCATCGGCCATGCGTTGCGCGAGGTCAGCCACGCGTGAGGGGTCCTCGATGTCGATCCCAAGTATATTGGCGAGCACGCCTACCGAAAACGGTATGGCGAGCTCCCGGATTGCGTCGAACCTTCGGCCGGTTGCGGCGGCGCGAGCCAGCGCCAATGCATCTCGCCGAAGATCCGCGATCATGCCATGGCTGGCAGAACCGGTCATCTGGCCCGACAACGGCCGGCGCAGTTGCAGGTGACGGGGTGGATCCGACAGCAGCATCGATCGGGTTAGAAGACCGAGCGCATCACTCGACGTGATCTTCTGCCGTACCTGCTGGTATGCGCCTGGTGGGGCCTGCAGGAGCAGAGGATGTTTCAGCGCTTCGGAAACGAGTTTGTGACTGAACACATACAAAGCCCCGTTCAGCTCGGGGTATGGCGGCCTCCCCCAAGCGCTGCCGCCCGCCTTGCGTCGGCTGGCGAACGCCGGAAATGGATCGTTGCCGATTGCCAACGGATCGAACAGGTCTCGATGCTCAGTCATTTACAGAGATCAACTGCAAAAATGACGCGATACCCGCCGGAGCTAAGGTCTTCGGGAAGAAAGGCCGGCGCAAGATGAAGAAACTCGCATTTCAAAAGCCGGTGATAGAAGTTGAGCAAAGGATCCTGGGTCAAATCGCCGACAGACGGTATGATTCCGGTGCGGTGCCATTCGTCAATCGTTCTTCGGAAGCCGGCATTTATCGCTACCTTGTCCGGAGAATCTTGTTGAGCTCCGCCATAAGAAGGACAGCGACCGTCGCCGACTATCCAGCGCGTCCCTGCCTCGCGGCCATAATCAACAAGACGTGCCAATAGCCGTCGCGAGAGGGGTGTTCCCCGAAACTCCGGGCGTACGCCCAGATTGTAGACATAGAGAGATTTTGGAGGAGCGGAGCGCGCGAGGGAAGAATAAGCGGTAAAGGTTGCCGGGAAGGTCGCCTTGTCGCGCGGGTCCTGAATGGTCTCCACGAAGCAGACGGCCCCGGCGATGACCGTGTCTCGAACGGCTGCGATCATGGTGTGACCAAGCGACAGACGCCGGCGGATCGTCGTCTCGTCTGCGCCCAAAGAGCCCCATGAGGCCACTTCCATCGCCGCCATACGCGGAATGTCGCTCTCTTCAATCCTATGAAACGTGATTTTTGTCATTTTCGAAAAGTAGGTTGCCTGAGCGCAATCTTATAAGAGGAAGACCTTGATTTTGTCACCCATCCAGGCAGTTTGAGGGGGGTGGGTGAAATCATGATTTTTTATATTTGTCAGCGATCGCATTCGTATACGCAGGCCTGTCTGCTTCTTTATTACCGGACAGACCTTCAGCGCATTTTTCGTCTGGTCAGGTATGACGAAATCGATCTGCTCCTGAGGGTGGAGCGGGGAACCATCATCTGGTCGGACATGGACCGGCTAAATTCGACCGAAGTCGCCAAAGCGGGCCGAATTCGGGACCAGATTGAGCGGGATTGCCCTGAGGTCGCTCAACTCAACCATCCTCGCGACAGCTTCCGGCGATACGATCTCCTGCGCATGCTGTTCGATGAGGGGATCAATGATTTCCGCGTGTTCAGACCCCATTCGTTACCGGACTCGTTGCGGTATCCGGTGTTTTTGCGCGACGAGGTCGGCGCTGCTTACAAGGCCCCGCGCCTCCTGCGATCTCTGACGGAGGTGGAACCAGCCCTTGTCGAGCTGCAGACCCTGAATTGGGCTAGCCCCATGCTCGTCGAGTTTGGGTCCAAGCCCGAGGCAGATGGATACTACCGAAAATATTCAGCCTATCGGGTCGGCGACAACAGCTACGCCCAGCACTGTTTCGCGAGCACCGACTGGTTCATAAAGGACCCAGGACGTGGTCTGTCGGGCCGACATTTGGATGAGCATCGTCTGTTCGTCCGTACGCACCCGCATGCGGTCGAACTTCAGAAGGTCTTTGAGATGGCCCGAATTTCTTACGGCCGCATCGACTACGCCTTCGTGGAAGGCCGCATCCAAGTGTTCGAGATCAACACCAACCCGACGATACTGAGCTACCCGCCCACGCCCTTCGATACCTATGATTCCTCGCCTTACGCCAACATGCATGCTGACGCCCTGCTCGCGCTCCCGGCTGCCCGCGACGCGGCTTCTGTCCCTCAGATCGACAAGAGCCATTTGGAGATGTTGGCGGAGCTGGGACAGAGGTACCGAAAGAGGCGCCGAAAGTTGACCGCGCGCAAAGGGTTAAAGTTCCTGAAAAACTTCCTGTCGATCGGGAAGGCATAACCCGACCTTGCGGTAGGCATGCTCCGCAAACTTTCGTGATTTTGCGGCAGTTTGGCTTGGACATTATTTCGCCGGCCACGTAACAAACCAGGGCCGAGATGCGAACTTCGGGGGTAAACTCTTGTGACCGGCAAGGACGAGGCAGAGCTCTCCGGGCTGTTCAGGGCCGCGATCGCGGGAGATGAAAGGGCTTATGCCGACTTTCTGCACCGCATCGCCGCCCTCGTTCGCGGCTTTGTCCGGCGCAAGATCGTTCAGGGCGGAGTCGACGCCGAGGATGTCGTGCAGGAAACCTTGCTGGCCATTCATGTGAAACGCCACACCTGGCGGCCGGACGCGCCGGTGCTGCCCTGGGTCTACGCGATCGCCCGCTTCAAGCTTATCGACGCGTTCCGCCGGCGAGGGCGCCGCATCGAGGTCGAGATCGACGAGATCGCCGAGACCTTCGCCGAGCCGGAGACGGAGACGGTCAGCGAGCGCGACATAAACCGGGCGCTCGAGGGACTGCCGCCGACGCAGCGTTCGGTGGTCTCGTCAATCTCGGTCGATGGCCATTCGATCGGCGAGACCGCCGCCAAGCTCGGCGTCAGCGAGACGGCGGTGCGCGTGTCGCTGCATCGCGGCCTCGCCGCGATTGCCAAAAGATTCGGACGACAGTGACATGAGGACAGAGGATCTGATCAAAGCGCTCGACGCGGATGCCGGCAAGAAGGCCATGCCGATGGGCAAGGCCTGGTGGCTGGCGGCCGGCGTTGCCGTGGCGATCGCGGCAGCCGTGTTCTTTACGACTATCGGGCCGCGTCCCGACATCATGCCGGCCATGCACACGATGCGCTTCATGTCGAAATTCGTGTTCACGCTGGTGCTTGCGGCCAGCGCCTTCGCGCTGATCCGCTTGCTGTCGATGCCGGGTGCCTCGACAAGGCGGGCGATGGCCTGGATGGTTGCCGCGCCGCTTCTGGTCGTGCTGGCGGTGGTTCTGGAGCTTTTCGCCATACCCCAGGCCGAGTGGGGCAAGCGGCTCGTCGGCTCGAACATGATGATCTGCATGACTTTCATCCCGCTGATCGGCGTTGGTCCGCTAGCGGTCTTTCTCGGCATGCTGCGCTACGGCGCGCCGACGCGGCCGGTGCTCGCAGGCGCCGCCGCCGGGCTGCTCGCGGGCGGGCTCGCGGCAACCTTCTACGCCGCGCATTGCTTCGACGATTCGCCGCTTTTCGTCGCCACCTGGTATACGATCGCCATCGCCTTCCTGACGCTGCTCGGGGCCATCGGCGGGCGGCTTTTCGTGCGCTGGTAGTCCGCCGGGGCGGTTTCGAAACAGTCCTTTAATCATGCCGGAAATTGTTTGCCGGTTAGCGGAGCGACCGCTTTCATCTGCGCAACGATTCCTTAAAACCGATCCGCCAGGGTTGTGGCAACGTGCAGTTGCGGATTGGGGTGGATCGCATCGTGGCGTGGTTGAACTGGAAAGGGCTTCATGCCGACAGGCATGCTGCGCAGGGTTTGCTGGCAATCGGCATCGTTGCCACCGCCGCGTCGGTCCTGTCGCCACGCTTTGAATTTGGTGCGGACGCGCTAAAGCTCTGCCTGCAGATTTCAATCGCCATCACCGCCGCGACGCTGTTCTTGTCGGCGCTGTTCATCAACCGTATCGTAGATGACCGCCGGCAGATCGCCGAGAGCGAGCAGCGCTTCCGTCGCGCCATGGAGGATTCGGCGATCGGGGTCGCCATCGTCGGCCTCGACGGGCGCATCCAGCAGGCCAACCCGGCCTTTGCCGCGATGCTGGGCTACAGCCGCGCGGAGATCGAGGCACTGACCTTCCCGCAGATCACGCATCCGGACGACCTGTCGGTCGGCCGCGAGACGATGCTGAACGTGAAGGAAGGCAGGATCAGCTCCTACCATTTCGAAAAGCGCTACCTCAGGAAGGACGGGACCCCGGTCTGGGCACAGCTCGCCGGGTCGGTCATCCTCGACGAGGACACCGGCAAACCGCTTTATCTGGTGTCGCAGATCGAGGACATCGACGCGCGCAAGCAGGCGGAGGCGCGCATCGCCGAGGCCGAGACCCGGTGGAATTTCGCGCTCACCAGCACCGGACAGGGCGTCTGGAGCCTCGATATGCGCAAGGGCGGCACGACCTATTCCGAAACCTGGGTGAAGATGCTGGGCTATGCCGATGGCGAGCTCGACGGCGACCCTGATCGCTGGCTGACCATGATCCATCCCGACGATCGCGGCCGTGTCGCCGAGGCGGATCGCGCGCACCTTGCCGGCGAGACGCCCTTTTTCGAAGCCGAGTTCCGGATGCGGCACAAGAACGGCCACTGGGTCTGGATCCTCGACCGCGGCAAGACGATCGAGCGCGACGCCGAGGGCCGGGTGATCCGTGCCATCGGCAGCCTGACCGATATCACGCAGCGCAAGGAGGCCGAAGCGCGGCTGATGGTTTCGGCCGCGATGCTGGCCGACGAGAAGGAGCGCCTAAGGGTGACGCTGCAGTCGATCGGCGACGCGGTGATCTGCACCGATGCCGCCAACCGCATCACCTTCATGAACCCGGTCGCGGAAAAGCTCACCGGCGTTGACGTCGGCGAAGCCCTTGGAAAGGTGCTCGGCCACGTCTATTGGGCGGTCGACGAGGAAAGCGGGCAGAGAATCGGCTTGACTCGCCCTTCGGCGAGCGAACGGCCCCGTTGCGACCAGAACACACGCGCGGTCCTGGTGCGGCGCGACGATACGCGCTGCAGCATCCGCCAGGTGGTGTCGCCGATCATGAACGACCGCGAGCAGTTCTGCGGCCTGGTCATCGTCTTCCAGGACTTCACCGACGCGCGCGCCCTGCAGCGCCAGCTGGCCTATGCCGCCGCCCACGACGCGCTAACCGGGCTCGCAAACCGTTCGAGCTTCATGCGCACCATGGAGGAACTGGTCGACCAATGCCGGCTCAATGGCGGCGAGCACCAGTTCATGTTCGTCGACCTCGACCACTTCAAGGCGGTCAACGACACCGGCGGCCACGCCGCGGGCGATGCGCTGCTCAGGCGCGTGGCCGACACTTTGCGCGATGTGCTGGGCCCGGGAGACATCGTCGCGCGGCTCGGCGGCGACGAGTTCGCCGTCATCCTTCAATCGGGCGGCGCGACGCGCGGGCCGATCGCGGCGCGCTCTATCATCGATGCCATCCGCAACCTCAATTTCAGCTGGGACGGTCGCCCGCATTCGATCGGCGCCAGCATCGGGCTTGCGCCGATCCGCGCCGGCTGCGGCGAGGTGGACGAGATCATCGCGCGTGCCGACGCCGCCTGCTACGCCGCCAAGGCGGCCGGCCGCGGTTGCGTTTCCGCCGCGCCGGACGAAGCTTCGAGAGATGTGCCGCCTATGCCGCTCGCCGCAGCGTCCTGAGCCGCGTCGAAAGGGTTCAGCCGCGGACAATCAGCGTGTCGGCACCGGATGGTCGCCGCGATAGTCGTAGAAACCGCGACCGGTCTTGCGGCCGAGCCAGCCGGCCTCGACATATTTCACCAGCAGCGGGCAGGGGCGGTATTTCGAGTCCGACAGGCCCTCATGCAGCACCTGCATGATCGAAAGACAGGTGTCGAGGCCGATGAAGTCGGCGAGCTGCAATGGTCCCATCGGATGGTTGGCGCCGAGCCGCATGGCGGTGTCGATGGCGTCGACCGTGCCGACGCCCTCATAGAGCGTGTAGATCGCCTCGTTGATCATCGGCAAAAGGATGCGGTTGACGATGAAGGCGGGGAAATCCTCCGAGACGGTGACGGTCTTGTCGAGGTGCTTCACGTAATTCTTGGCCGCCTCGAAGGTCTGGTCCTCAGTGGCGATGCCGCGCACCAGCTCGACCAGCTTCATCACCGGCACCGGGTTCATGAAATGTATGCCGATGAAGCGCTCGGGACGATCGGTCTGGGCGGCGAGCCGGGTGATCGAGATGGACGAGGTGTTGGTGGCCAGAATCGCTTCCGGATTGAGCTGCGGGCAGAGCTGCGCGTAGATCTTGCGCTTGACCGTCTCGTCCTCGGTCGCCGCTTCGATCACGAGGTCGGCGGCGGCGAGGTCGGCCATGGCCGGGGCGGCGCAGATGCGCGCCATCGCTTCGTTGCGCGCCTTTTCCTCGAGCTTGCCGGAACCGACCTGGCGGGCCATGTTGCCGCTGATGGTGGCGATGCCCTTCTCGATCCGGTCGGCCGATATGTCGTGGATCAGGACCTTGTAGCCACCCAGCGCCGAGACATGGGCAATACCGCCACCCATCTGACCCGCGCCGACAATGCCGATCGTCTCGATCTTGCTCATGACCCCGATCCCGTCCGGAACGCCTGCACTTCCTTGAAGTACAAAGACGCTCCTGCTTGTTTGTTTCCCGCAATCCGGATGCGAACGCCGGATTGGCTTCGGGCCTTGATGGCCCGCTTTTTGTGCAGTGCAAACTAAAAGGGCGGGGCGACTTCGTCTACCCCACCCTTTGGATTTTAATATGCCGGAACGGACGGCGTCAAAGTGCCTTTTGCAGCTCCGGCAGGATGACGAAGAGATCGCCGACCAGGCCGTAGTCGGCAACCTGGAAGATCGGCGCCTCCTCGTCCTTGTTGATGGCGACGATGACCTTCGAGTCCTTCATGCCGGCGAGGTGCTGGATGGCGCCGGAAATGCCGACGGCGATGTAGAGGTCGGGCGCGACCACCTTGCCGGTTTGGCCGACCTGCCAGTCGTTCGGCGCGTAGCCGGCGTCGACAGCGGCGCGCGAGGCGCCCACGGCCGCGCCGAGCTTGTCGGCAACCGGCAGGATGACTTCCTGGAACTTCTCCGAGGAGCCGAGTGCGCGGCCGCCCGAGATGATGATCTTGGCCGAAGTCAGCTCCGGACGGTCGTTCTCGGACAGCTTGTTCTCGATGAAAGACGACAGGCCGGGGTTGGCAGCGGCGCCGACTGTCTCGACCGGGGCCGAGCCGCCTTCGGGTGCTGCCGCGAAAGAGGCTGTGCGCACCGTGATGACCTTCTTGGCGTCGGTCGACTGCACGGTCTGGATGGCGTTGCCGGCATATATCGGGCGCTTGAACGTGTCGGGCGAGACCACCTCGATGATCTCCGACACCTGGGCGACGTCGAGGAGGGCTGCGACGCGCGGCGCGATGTTCTTGCCGGCAGAGGTCGCCGGCGCAATGATCGTGTCGTAACCGCCCGCGAGCGACACCACGAGAGCCGCCGTCGGCTCGGCGAGGCGTTCCGAAAGCTCGTCTGCTTCGGCGAGCAGCACCTTGCGCACGCCCTTCAGCTTGGCGGCGGCGTCGGCAGCGCCCTTGGCACCCTTGCCGGCCACCAGCACGTCGACATCCGCGCCGATCTGGAGAGCCGCCGACAGCGCCTTGGCGGTCTGGTCGGAAAGGCTCGCATTGTCGTGTTCGGCGATGAGGAGAATTGCCATTTTCTTTGTCCTTTCCCGATCGCTTTACAGAACGCCGGCTTCGTTCTTGAGCTTCTCGACCAACTCGGCCACCGACTTCACCTTGACGCCCGCCTTGCGGCCGCCGGGCTCCTCGGTCTTGATCACCTTGAGGCGCGGCTTGACGTCGGCGCCGAAGTCGGCCGGGCTCTTCTCGTCGAGCGGCTTCTTCTTGGCCTTCATGATGTTGGGCAGCGAGGCGTAGCGCGGCTGGTTGAGGCGAAGGTCGGCGGTGACGATCGCCGGCATCTTCAGCTCGACCGTCTGCAAGCCGCCGTCGACTTCGCGCGTCACCTTGGCGTTGTCGCCGGCAAGCTCGACCTTGGAGGCGAAGGTGCCCTGCGACCAGCCGAGGAGCGCGGCCAGCATCTGGCCGGTCTGGTTGGAATCGTCGTCGATCGCCTGCTTGCCGAGGATGACGAGGCCGGGCTTCTCCGCCTCGACCACGCCCTTCAGCACCTTGGCGACGCCCAGCGGCTCGGTCTGCTCGTCGGTCTTGACCAGGATGGCCCGGTCGGCGCCCATGGCGAGCGCGGTGCGCAGCGTCTCCTGCGCCTGCTGCGGGCCGACCGAGACGACGATGATTTCTTCCGCCTTGCCGGCTTCCTTGATGCGGATCGCTTCCTCGACCGCGATCTCGTCGAACGGGTTCATCGCCATCTTGACGTTGGCAAGCTCGACGCCCAGCCCGTCGGCTTTCACCCGGACCTTGACGTTGGCGTCCACAACCCGCTTCACGGGCACAAGGATCTTCATTTTCCTGTCACCTCTCCTGAGATAGTCGGGGCGCTATAGCAGCGTACGCCCTGTCAGAGTTGTCGAAAGCCGACATTCCGGGCGGAATATCCGCCCAACGGTGCCGTTTCCGTAGTGGCGGCAAATCCGCGCGTCAATATCCCACGACGCACCCAAATCGGTTCAGTCGCGAGGCGTCGCTGCTCCACGGCCCCATTGCTGCGCCGGGGCGCGGTCGCTCGGGGTGGGCTCAACGGGGACAGGCGGCTGCTGGATGTTCGGCGTCGGGTCCGGCTCGCCGTCGGCGCCGGCCAGCAGCGGCACGCCGCGGCTGCGCAGCACCAGCACCAGCACGAATCCGGCGATGATGCCGCCGATGTGGCAGGCCCAGGAAATCTGGTCCTCGCCGCCGGCGGCAAACATCACGATCTGGAACAGGATCCAGAGGATCAGCGGGATGAAGGCCGGAATGCGCAAGGGGATGCGGGCAAAGGCCAGAACCCAGACTTTCACGCGAGGGTAGAGAATCAAATAGGCGGTGACGACGCCGGCAATGGCGCCGGAGGCACCGATCAGCGGCACCTCAGAATCCCAGGCCACCAGCCCCTGGAAGAAAGCGCCGGCGACGGCGCAGGCGAGGTAGAAGATCAGGTAGCGTATGTGGCCGAGCGCATCCTCGACATTGTCGCCGAATACCCACAGGAACAGCATGTTGCCGCCGAGATGGAAAATGTCGGCGTGCAGGAAGGAATAGGTGAGGTAGCTGAGGCTTTCGGGGATGACGACGAATTCTGGCGACAGCTCGACCTTGTCGTGCACCACCGAAGGGATGAAGCCGAGACCGAGAACCGCGGCATTGGTGAAGTTCTCACCGCCAAGCGTGGTCGCCAGATAGACCAGCGCATTCGCCACGATCAGGCCGATCGTCACATATTGCAGGCGGATGTGGCGCAGCCTGTTGGTGTCATAAAGCGGGATGAACATCGGACCCTCCCGCCCCCGAATTCAGCGGTTCATTCAGCGGTTCTTGCCGGGAACCCATAGCACGTCGGCCTTTCCATTGTCATTGACGGCACGCGCGGCGACGAACAGGAAATCCGAGACGCGGTTGATGTATTTGAGCGCCTCGCGGTTGACATGCTCGGTCGGATCCTGCGCCAGCGCCACCATCAGGCGCTCGGCCCGGCGCGCCACGGTGCGGGCCAGATGGAGCGCGGCGGCTGCCGGCGTGCCGCCGTTCAGCACGAAGGATTTCAGCGGCTGCAGTTCCTTGTTGAGGAGGTCGATGTCCTGTTCGACGCGGCCGGTCTGGGCGGCGACGACACGCAGCGGCTCGTAGTCCAGCGGCTTGCCGTCGTCGGGTACGGCGAGGTCGGCTCCGAGATCGAAAAGGTCGTTCTGGATGCGCGACAGCATGGCGTCGATCAAGGGATGTTCGCCGGCGGTATGGATGCGGGCCATGCCGATGCAGGCATTGGCCTCGTCGATGGTGCCATAGGCATCGACGCGCAAGTCGGATTTCAGCCGCCGCTCGCCGGTGCCTAGCCCGGTGGTGCCGTCATCGCCGGTGCGGGTGTAGATCTTATTGAGCTTGACCATAACGTCCCCCAAAAGACCCTATTTGCGCGTGAAATAGACCACCAGCAACAGCAGCGCCAAGGCTACGGCCTGCAGCATCACACGGGCTTGCATCAGCTTGTTCGAGGTGACGCCGGAGCCGCCGCGCATCATGTTGATCAGGCCGCGGACCAGCACGATCAGCACGGCCGCCATCGCGATGACGGCGAGAATCTTCAAGACGATGACCATCTGGCTGGCTCCGGTTCAGTTTCGGTCAGGCGCGCCCGGCGAGCATGCGGTACAGCATTGACGCCGGCAGGATGCGTTTGAGTACCGCGCCGATCCTGGCCGGCACCGTTACCACATAGTGGGGGCGCGGGCGCTGTGACAGAAGCGCGTGGCGGAGCGCCTTGTGCACGATCTCCGGCCCGGGCTTGAACTTCGACACGCTGCCGCCGGCCTGAAGCCGGGCGAGCTGGGCTTGATAGTCGGCGCGGTGGACGGAATTCTCGACGTCGATGTTCTTCAAAAACCAGGGCAGGCCATTGCTGGCGATCTTCGAGGTTACCGGTCCCGGTTCGATGAGCGAAAGGTGGATGCCGCTGCCTTCGAGTTCCTGGCGCATGCACAGCATCAGACCTTCGATGGCGTGCTTGGAGGCCGAATAGGCGCCGCGGAAGCGGACAGGCGCCAGTCCGAGGATCGAGGAGCAATGGACGAGACGGCCGTGCCCCTGGCGGCGCATGACCGGCATGACGCGCCGGGTAAGATCGTGCCAGCCGAAGAAATTGGCCTCGAACTGCTCGCGAAGCGCTGCGACCGGCAGGTCCTCGACGGCTCCGGGCTGGGCGTAGGCGCCATTGTTGAACAGCGCGTCAAGCGTGCCGCCGGTGCGCTCCAGCACCCTCTCGACCAGCGCGGCGATGGATTCGGGCTCGCGATAATCGAGATAGAAGGCCTCCAGGCCGTCGGCCTCGAGCGCGGCGATATCGTCCGGCTTGCGCGCCGTCGCGAAGACCCGCCAGCCCTCAGCCTTCAAGGCCCGCGCGCAATAGGCGCCGATGCCGGAGGACGCCCCGGTGACGATGACGGTGCGCAACTCTTTCGCGACGGTGGACGTTGTCTGACCTGGGGTTGCCATTTGCCGCAATCACTTCCCATATTCGCGGCGTCGACACAATCGAGCGGAGCGCGGGTCCTTGCTCAGGAATATCGTCGCCGTCAAGCGCGTGCTCTACGATGCGATCGGCCATTTCACCAATGACGACGGCTGGGCGATGGCCAGCCATCTCGCCATCACCTCGCTGATGGCGCTGTTTCCGTTCCTGATCTTCGCCACGACACTGGCCAGCTTCCTCGGCGCGCAGGCGTTCTCGGATACGGCGGTGCATCTCGTTTTCGACACCTGGCCGGAGCAGATCGCCAAGCCGATCGCGCGCGAGGTGCAGAACGTTCTCACCGTCAGGCGAACCGACCTTTTGACCTACGGCGTCGTGCTTGCCGCCTATTTCGCGTCGAACGGCATCGAGGCGTTGCGCACCTCGCTCAACCGGGCCTATCGTGTCACCGAAACGCGCGGCATCATCCACCGCAGGGTGCAGAGCATCATTTTCGTGCTAATCGCCACGGCCTGCTTCCTGGCCGTCAGCGTGCTTCTGGTGTTCGCCCCCCTGCTGGCTAGGCTGGCGGAGGCGCATCTCGAATGGATCAAGCCTTATATGGGCACCATCACGCTGTGGCGTTACGTCGTCGCCTCCACCGTCATCGTCATCGGGCTGTTCTCGGTGCATATCTGGCTGCCGGCGGGCAAGCGCCGCTTTGTCTCGATCATACCGGGCATCGTCTTCACGCTGATCGCCTGGCTCGCCGGCTCGACGATCTTCGCCAGCTATCTCGATCATTTCTCGTCCTACGTGACGACCTATGCGGGGCTCGCCTCGATCATGATCGCGGTGGTTTTCCTCTACATCATCTCGGCGATCTTCATCCTCGGCGGCGAGCTCAACGCCGCGATCAGCCGGTATCTGGAGGCGCGGGCGCGAGTTGGCTGAGCTGGCGCGGGGAGAAGGGGAACTGAGGAACTGAAGAACTTGGGAATTGAAGAAATGAAGAATTGAAGAAATGAAGAAAAACACAGCGCCAGTTGTTGTCGCGTTTCTTCAGTTCTTCAGTTCTCCTCTTCCTTCCCTCCCCGCCGTCGCCAGGCCTACGCCAAGGGTCGCGATCGCCATGCCGGCGATCTGCAGCAGGTTGAGCTGCTCGTCGAAAAGCATCCAGGCGATGACCGCGGTTACGGCCGGCACCAGGTAGAACAACGAGGCGACCTTCGACATCTCGCCGTCCCTGATCATCACCATCAACAGGAAGATGGCGCCGACCGACAGCACCAGGACCAGCCAGGCCATGGCAAAGATCAACTCGCCATTGACGGTGATGGCGCGCGTCTCGAAGGCAAGCGAGCCCAGGATCGTCACGATGGAGCCGCCGACATACTGCCACATCGTCGCCGACACCAGATCGCCGCCGGAGGCGTAGCGCTTCTGCCAGATGGTGCCGGCGCTCATGCCGAACACCGAGACGAGCGATGCAGTCAATGTCGCCGCGGTCACGCCGCCGCCGACCGCTCCGAGCTTCGGCCACAGCACGATGACGACGCCCACAAGCCCGACAGCGAGCCCGGCCCAATGGCGGGGCAGGATCGCCTCGCCGAGGAACCTGCCTGCCAGAACGGCCGTGATCAATGGCTGCAGGCCGACGATCAATGCCGAAAACCCGGCCGGCATGCCCCGGTGGATCGCCCAGAAGACGGCGCCGAGATAGACGCCATGCATGAGGACGCCGGCCCCCGTCGCGTGCAACGCCTCGTCGCGCGTGGCCTTGGCCGAGCCAAGCAGCACGGCGAGGCCGGCAAATAGGATCGCCGCTATCACGAAGCGGATGGCAAGGAAGGTGAAGGGCTCGGCCCAGGGCATGGCGTAGCGCGCGCCGATGAAGCCCGTCGCCCACAAAACGACGAAGGAGGCGGGAATGAACCGCTTGATGCTCTGCATGGATGGGAGGCTGCCGGGGTGAACGATTGATGACGGCAATTGCTCTAATGCCGTTCAATCCGGCAAGCAAAACGAAACGGTTGATCCATAAGCTAAGTCGAATTCAACAAACCGTGCCAAGAGGGGCATGGCGCGTCGCCGCGCCATGGGTGGGCATGTTTTTGCATCTCGACACGACCTGGCTGTTGTTCGCCTTCTTGATCATCGCCGGCTTCGGCTTCTTCTTCGGCACGGCGCTCGACGCGATCATGAAGGAGAGCGGATTCGGCCCGACCGGCAACACGCTGCTGTTCATCATGGGTTTTTTTGCCGCGATGGTGATCGCCCACAAGCATGGCATCAGCCTGAGCGATCTCAGGCTGGCGGTTGCCTGTGGGCTCGGCGGCGCCTTTGCCTTCATCAGCGTGCTGGCGCTGATCAAGGCCGGGATGGCGCGACTTTAATCAAACTCGACAAGCCGCCTGACGTCCTGCGGCGACATGCCTGCCTCGCGAAGCGCGGCAAGACCGGTGTCCTTGAAGCTTTTGGACAGTTTACGGCCGTCAGGGCCGAGAATCAGGCGGTGGTGGAAATAGCGCGGCTGCGGCAGGCCGAGCAGTTCCTGCAGCAGGCGCTGCACGCCGGTCGCCGCATAGAGATCCTGGCCGCGCACGACATGACTGATGTTCTGCAGCGCGTCGTCAACGACGACGGCGAGATGGTAGCTGGTCGGGGTGTCGCGGCGGGCGACGATGACGTCGCCCCAGGCCTGCGGTTGCGCTTCGACGGTTCGGGTCGCCGACATCGTCTCATCGGCGAATTCGATCCATGACAGGTCGGCCCTGACGCGCATTCTCGCCGCCTCGACGTCGAGCCGCCAGGCGAAGGGCATGTTCTCGGCGATCCGCCGCTTGCGCTCGCTGGCCGGCAAAGCCTTGTCGAGCGGTGGGTAGAGCGGCACGCCGTCGGGATCGCGCGGCCAGTCGCGGCCGCCGGCCTCGGCGATGAAGGCGCGGATCTCGCCCCGGCTCATGAAAGCCGGATAGACCAGTTCCTCGGCGATCAGCCGGTCGAGCACCGCCCGGTATTCGGCAAAATGCTCGGACTGGCGGCGCACCGGTTCTTCCCAGCGCAATCCCAGCAAGTCGAGGTCGCGGAAGATGCCGGCCTCGAATTGCGGCGTGCAGCGGGTGATGTCGATGTCCTCGATGCGCAGCAGCAGCCGCCCGCCTACTTGCGCTGCCATCTGTTGGTTCAGCAGGGCGGAATAGGCATGGCCGAGATGCAGTTCACCATTCGGGCTCGGCGCGAAGCGGAATGTCAGGAGCGTCATCTTCGAGACGGCATTCGGGTTGAAAGGTGCTTTCGCGGGTTGATAGTTAGCCATCCATTGCAATTCACAGGCGCCCTGGGAACAAGAACGTGCAACGCATCGCCTCGCTCGACGACATTGCGGCAGGGCTCGACGCCCTCTGCCGGATCGATCCGCGGCTGGAGCCGGTGCGCGGTAAGGCGGGCGAGGTGCCGCTTCGGCTGTCGGAGCCGGGGTTCCAAAGCCTGGCCTCGATCATCGTTTCGCAGCAGGTTTCCCGCGCGAGCGCCGACGCCATCTTCGGGCGGCTGGTCAAGCTGGTCGATCCGCTCACGCCGCAGGCGATCCTGGCCGCGGGCGAAGACGTGTTTCGCGAGGCCGGGTTGTCGCGGCCGAAGCAGCGCGGGCTGCTCGCCGTCGCCGAAGCGGTGTCCGGCGGGCTCGACCTCGATCACCTGTGCACGCTGGACGCCGGCGAGGCGATCGCGGCGATGACGGCCGTGCCCGGCATCGGCCCTTGGACGGCCGAATGCTACCTTTTGTTTGCCGCCGGCCATCCGGATGTGTTCCCAGCGCGCGACGTCGCGCTGCAGACGGCGGTCGGCCATGCGCTCGGCATAGACCCGCGTCCGCCGGAGAAAATGCTTATCCGGCTGGCCGAATCATGGAGCCCCTGGCGGGGTGTCGCGTCGCGGCTTTTTTGGGCCTATTATCGTGAACTGAAGGGCAGGGACGCGGCACCTCCCGTCGAAATGGCCAAAAAAGCATGAAAATCATGCATTTTTGAGAGTTTCGGCGAGAGACAATCCGCTTCACATCCCTGTCATGTCGGGCTTACAGTATCCGCGCCGTTCGGTTTGGAATGTAGGAGGCGAAGGACGTGACGGTTGCCGTATCTCCGGATGGGCTTCCCGCGCTGGTGCTGAATGCGGACTACCGTCCGCTCAGCTATTACCCCCTGTCGCTCTGGTCGTGGCAGGACGCCATCAAGGCTGTGTTCCTCGACCGGGTCAACATCGTCGCCGAATACGAGCACGCGGTCTCCTCTCCGACCTTCTCGATGAAGCTGCCGAGCGTGGTCAGCCTCAAGGCCTATGTGAAGCCGTCGCGGCATCCCGCCTTCACCCGCTTCAACGTGTTCCTTCGCGACCGTTTCCAGTGCCAGTATTGCGGCACGCCGGAGGATCTGACGTTCGACCACGTCATCCCGCGCCATCGCGGCGGGGCGACGACCTGGGAGAATGTCGTCGCCGCCTGCTCGCCCTGCAATCTTCGCAAGGGCGGCATGATGCCGGCGCAGGCCAAGATGTGGCCGCTGCAGAAGCCCTACCAGCCGACGGTGCACGACCTGCACAACAACGGCCGCCTGTTCCCGCCCAACCATCTGCACGAAAGCTGGATGGATTATCTGTACTGGGATGTCGAACTGGAACCGTAAAGTTCGGCACAAATCCGCCATGCTGGCCGACTGCCGCGGTTTTCTGCGCTTCCGGTGCTCACGTACTTAAGTACGCTCCGCTCCGGTTCTCGACGCTCACTTCATACGACTCATCCTGCCGAATTCTGTGAACGATCTCGCGTCGGCGCTTTGGTGCCGGCTCAGTCGCGCGCGAGGGCGCTGCGGAAGGCGACAGCGGCAAGCACGAGGCTGGCAATGGCGTTCCAGCCGGCGAGCGACAGGCCGAGGATGCGGAGCGCCGCCTTGTCGCAGGACGGCGGCACGAACTTGTCGAGCGCGTCGAGCACGCCCTTGCCGCCGGTGTCGACCGGACCGGCGCCGGCCGTGCAGTCGGTCGGGCCGGCCCACCAATGCCATTCGACGCCGGAATGGTAGACGCCGAGGTAGAGGCCGTAGAGCATCAGCAAGCCGCCGATCGCCAGCAGCCCGCGCGTCACCCAGGCCGGCGCATGAAGCATCGAGGCGATCACCGCCAGCAGCATCAGCGGCGCGCCGATATAATAGGGCGTGCGCTGTTCCAGGCAGAGATGGCAGGGGATGTAGCCGCCGATATATTGGAAGGCAAGCGCCGAGCCGACGGTCGCCGCCATGGCGACGGCAAGAAACAGCGAAGCGCGCGTGCGCTGGCGTCCGGTGTCGGCATTCATGGTCGCTGTCATCGATCGGGTCCGTTTCGTTGCGTCGCTATCCGTGGGCGTATCTGACGAGGATATAGAGCAAAATCAGGGCAGCCGCGCCCGCGCCGACAATCAATCCCAAGCGCTTTTCGATGAACTCCCTGATCTCTTCGCCATAGCGGCGCAGCAGCCAGGCCAGCAGCAGGAAACGGGCGCCGCGCGCCACGATGGCGGAGACGATGAAGACAAGAATGTTGACGTGAAGCGCGCCCGCCAGAATGGTGACCACCTTGATCGGCGGCAGGTGCGCCGCGCCGGATGTGACGAGCAGCACCAGCATCAACTCGGCGCCCGACGACTGCCACCTGTCGAACGTGTCCAGGCCGCCGAAATGCTCCAGGATCGGCCGCGCTATCGTGTCGTAGGCATAGTAGCCGATCAGCCAGCCGGCAATGCCGCCCAGCACAGAGGCAACAGTGGCGGTCAGCGCGTAGCGGTAGCTGCGCTCGGGCCGCGCCAGCGCCATGGGCAGGAACAGCACGTCGGCCGGGATGAAGAACACCGAGCTTTCGACGAAGGCGATGAAGGCCAGCCACCATTCGGCGGATTTGCGCGCCGCCAGCGAGAGCGTCCAGTCGTATAGTCCGCGAAGCATCGGCTCTCCTAATGCAGTCGACGCAATTCCGGACGGAAAACCGCGGCGCACTTTTCCTGGAATTGCTCTGATCAATGTCGCCCGAGACGCTTTGCGGTTTTGGGCAACGACAGGCAGGAAGACAAGGACCCAAAGCGCCGCATCCAGCTTGCGGATGCGAGGCGCTCAACGCTTCGCCTGTCTAGAAAGATTTTCCGCGCCGCACAATGTCCTGCGTTGCCACGAGGCCGGAGGGTGGGGCAATGCCGGCGGTCGAGTGGGCAAATCCGCAACAGCCCAGTTGACGAACACCCATCCGCCCGTATAGTCCGCGCCCATCCAGGCCGCCCGGCCTGAGCCCCTATGGCGGAATTGGTAGACGCGCTCGACTCAAAATCGAGTTCCGCAAGGAGTGCTGGTTCGATCCCGGCTAGGGGCACCACCGCCGTCGTTCACGCCGGATTGCTCCGCCGCGATTCCCAAGACGGTAGTAGGCCGGAGCTACTGCGAATTCGGTATCCGTTGCCTCTGGGTCGGCCCTGCAAAGCGGGATAGAATGGTTAACGATGGCGTCTCCGAACCGCGGAAATGCGTCGAAGCAATGTAATTCTGAGCCCTTCTTGTCCGACGGTTGGGACGCAACCATGGCAAAGAGAAAATCGCGTGCCAAGCCCGACGGCGATCTCGTAAAGCTGCTGGCGACTAGGCCGCGAGCGATTGCCCTAGCGGCGCTGCATGTGAGCGAATCAGTGCTGCTTGAACTTGAAGCATCCGAACTCCTATCAGCCGCGGAGATCAGAGGCTTGCTCAAGGACGCGTCGACGACGTTGCGCAATGCCGCCGGTGAGGTGGACAACCGCAGTTGTCTCGCTGCCAGCAAAATAGTCGATTCGATGCGAGAAAATTTCAAGAGGAACAAAAGCTGATCGGTCTGCACATCAAAACGAATTCAGATCTGATGCTGGTATTCGGCGGGGCGCGCGCCGTTCAAAGAAAAAGAAGTGTTGTACTGATCGCGTCAAATTTGATGTACCTTCAATTCAAGGAGGAAGGTAGCCGGGGGAGGAAGATATTGGGCGGGGCAATAGATGACGTACTCTTCACATCCTTTTTTGCGCGCAAACGAGAATGGTCCGGTACGCGCCGGACTTGACGACGGTGATACGGCACTGATCGAGACGCTTGGGTTCACGCCCAAGCGCTATGCGGCGGGGACGGTCATCGTCAGGCAAGGCGAGCACAAAGATCGGATGTTCGTGATCGAGTCAGGCTGGGGCTGCATTGCTCATGAACTCGAGGGCGGGCAACGACAGATCCTGGATTTCACCCTGAAGGGCGATATCGTCCTGCCTCAGGTCAATGGCGGCGGCGCGCTTGAGACGTTCACGGCCCTGACCGACCTTTCGGCGCTGGTTGCGTCGACCAAGACATTTGCCCTTGCTGCCATGAAATCGCCTCCGCTCTTTTCCGTCGTCCTTGAGGCGCTCGTGCAAAACGGAGCGGTGATCGCTCAGCATCTCACCGATGTTGGACGACGGAGCGCGCTGGGACGGTCGGCGCATCTGTTCCTCGAGCTAACCGCGCGTCTGGAACGGGTGGGCGCGGTCACCCGCAACAGTTTCGAATGTCCTCTCACCCAGTACGATCTCGCGGACGCGCTCGGCCTCACGCCGATCCATGTCAATCGCATGCTGCGGGAATTGCGCGAGCGCAAGTTTCTGGAATTCCGGCATGGCCATGTTCGCATTCTCGACCGCGCGGGGCTGATAAAATTTGCCGGGTTCGCGGGCGAATATGTCGAAAGTTGAAGCGCCTGAAGGGCGCTCCAAGGTCTGGGACTCCGCAGGAGGAAGCGCCTTACCGCATATTTCCCGTATGCCCCTGCGAGTACCGCCCCGGCTGCGGCCACACCGTCAGCCCATGCGGCTCGACGCCGACGCGGATCTTCGTCACCGCGCCGCTCGTCGTGTCGATCATATAGGCTTCGCTGTCGAAGCGGCCGGAGAGCCATAGCTGCCTGCCGTCGGCGCTGACATTGCCCATGTCGGGGCTGCCGCCGCCGGGGATCGGCCATTGCGCGACCACGGCGCGGGTGGCGAAGTCGATCACCGTCACGCTGCCCGGACCCTTGGCCTTGCCCTGCTCCATCTTGTGCGATCCGCGGTTCGAGACATAGAGCCGCTTGCCGTCGCGGCTGACGACGAAGCCATGCGTGCCGATGCCGGTCGGGATGAAGCCGATCTCCCTGAAACTGTCGCCGTCGATCAGGAACACGCCGTCATTCATCATGTCGGCGACGTAGAAGACCTTGCCGTCGGGCGACAGGCGGATGTCCTGCGGCATGCCCATCTTGGACAGGTCGAGGTGGCCCAGCACTTTCTGATTCTTCAGGTCGATCTTGGCCAGTCCGCCATCGCCATATTCGCAGGTGAAGATCGCATAGGAGCCGTCGACCGAAAAATCGGCATGGTTGATGCCGGGGCAGGTCGGCGTCGGCAGGCTCGATATCAGCGCCATGGTGTGCGGGTCGCGGAAATCGAGCTGCTGCATTGCTTCGTCGACGACGATGGCGGCGCTGCCGTCGGGCATGAAATAGAGATTGTAGGGGTCGTCGACCGGGACCTGCTGGCCGGGCTTGGCCGTCATCGGGTCGATCGGCGTCAGGCTGCCATTTTTGCCGGTACCGTTGTTGGCGACCCAGAGCGTCTTCAAATCCCAGGACGGCACGACGTGCTGCGGCTTGCTGCCGACATTGAAGCGGTCGACTTCCTTGAGCGTCACGCTGTCGATCACCGAGACGCTGTTGGAGGAGCGGTTGGGCACATAGACGCGCGGCAGCGACCCGGTGGTCACGGGGCTCAGATGACCGACGGCGGTGTGTTTGTAGATGTTGACGGCGGGCGGCGGGGGCTCGCTGCAGTCTTCGGGGCAGGAGCCGGCCAAGGCGCGCATGGGCATCAGCGCAAGCAGCAGCAGGGCCGCACGGAAACTGGTGTGACGCAAAAGACTTCTGATCATCTGGATGGTTTCGTGAAGGCCCGCCCGATATTCCCCGCCCGGACCCATAGCTTGTGTCCCGCCGTTGATCTAGCGCCTTTTCAACAGGCTCCGCATGCGGTTGCGCAGGATGCGCGCCATGTTGCGGGTCTCGCGGTAGAGGTGCAGCTGCGAGGCCGCCTGGCGGGCCAGCCGGTCGGCGTCCGGCGTCAGCCCGACCACCAGCGTGCCCATCGGCTTGCGCTCGCTCCACAGACGGCTCATCACGGGATGGTCCGGAACCGCGCAGGAATCGGTCATGACGATGTTGGGATCGTCGAGATGCTGCTTGGTCACCTCGATCATCAGCAGCGTGCCCGGCGAATAGGCCGAGAGCGCCTCGTCATAGGCCGTCTTCCAGGTGTAGGCGACGCCGGCCTCGACGAAAACCACCAGGCAGGCGATGTTGCGGCCGTCGAGCGTCAGCATGTGGATGCGGCACATGTCCTGCTCGGCCAGCCGGTGCACGGCCTCGCGGGCGAAGGCGGCGCGGTAGCGGTCGATCGCCATGGCGGTGCGCTCGCGGCCTTTCCAGCCGGCCGCTTCCAGCGTCAGGAAGCTTTCGATGGCGTGGCGGATCTCGTCCGGTCCACGCGCCACGATGTGCTCCAGCTTGCCGTGGTCGGCGAGGCGCCGCTTCAGCCGGCGGAATTCGCGATAGTGATGCGAACGCAGCGACGCCTTGAGGTAATCCTCGCCGTCGGCCTCGCTCTCCAGAACCGGACGCTCGACCTTGCCGGTGGTCACCAGGGTCAGGCCGCGGCTGTCAGCGAAGGAGGTGAGCAGGCTCGCCACCGGACCGTCGAGGCGCATGTCGGGCAGCACAAAGACCCTAGGCAGCTTGAGATGCGGCCGCGACAGCATCGAGAAGAAATCCTCGATGACGCCGATGGGATCGTCGCGGTCGACCAGCGGCGTGCCGAGCGGGCCGAACGGGCTCGACCATGTGCGCATCACCGGAATGCCGAGCGGGATCGCCGGCCGCTCGACCGAGAACGGCACCAGAAGGCGCAGCCGGTTGCGGTATTCGTCGCCGTCGCGGATGACGGCCAGCCGCACCTCGCGGTCCTCCAGCCGGGGCATCGCCGGCGCCAGGAAACGCGGGTTGAAGAAGACGTTGGGCTCGGCTGTGCGGGCGCTGAGATAGTCGAGTTCCTCGACGAGGTCGAAGCCGGCCGAGGCCGGGTAGATGGCGAGCTTGCGCTCCGGCCTGTTGCTGGCGAAGAGCTCGATATGGGCCGGGTCGACCTCGCGCGCCAGGCCGGCAAGGTTGGAGACCATGGCGCCGGCGGGGCCGCCGCTGGTCTCTTCGAGCAACGGGACGGCGGCCATCAGGCAATTTCCTTCTTTGAAGGCACGAAGATCGCCATCACGATGCCGAGCTTGCGCCAGACGGTGAAGGAGAGCGCGCTGGCCTCGAAGACCATGGCGAGGCTCGTTGCCATCGCCGCGCCCCAGAGGCCGAACAGCGGGATCAGCAGCACGTTGAGGCCGATGTTGAGGGCGAGCGTCATGGCGTAGACGGCGGCGCAGATGTTCTGGTTGCCGCTCATGGTGAGCAGGCTTTCGCAGGGGCCGACCGCGGCGCGCGCCACGACGCCCAGCACCAGCAGGAAGAGCAGCGGATAGCCGGCGGTGAATTCGGGACCGAACAGCACCAGCATCGGCTCGCCCAGCGCCAGCACCAGCAGCGCCATCAAAAGCGAAGGCCAGAAGGTCCAGGAGACAGTTTCGCGGGCGAAGGCGGCGAGCCTGTCCGGCTCACCATGGGTGAACTGCGCGTAGCGCTGGGCAACGCCGGCCTTGACCGCGAAATAGACGAAATGCACCAGCGCCAGCGTCTTCACCGTCGCGAAATAGACGGCGACATCGTTGGGCGGGAGGTAGGCGCCCACCATCAGCACGTCGGCATTGGTGAGCAGGAAGAAGAAGCTCTCGACCAGGAAGATCGGCAGCGAGACGAGGATCCACTGGCCGAAATGCACCGTCATCGGCCCGGCCGGGACTTTCTTGTCCATGCGCGAGGTGACGGCCATCAGCTGGCCGAGCGTGGTGACATAAGTGGCGGCGATCGAGGCGAAGATCGCAGTCTTTGCGTCGGGCACATAGTGCATGCCAAGCATCAGCGCCATGAACGCCAGGATCAGCACCGGGCGCACCAGATAGGTCGGCGACAGCGCCAGCAGCGCCCAGGAATTGGCGCGCGCCAGCCCTTGCAGGAGATCGCCGAGCGCGATCATCGGCAGGCAGATGACGCCGAGGATGAAAGGGATGACGTAGTAGTTCTCGATCCAGTCTGAGGCTAGCCACACGCCAAGGGCGCCGAAGCCGGCGATCAGCGTCGAGGCGACGAGCACGAACAGGCGGCTGGCAAGCACGATGCCGCGCAGCTCGGCAAGCATGCCGCGCTCACGATACTCCGGAATGAAACGGATGACGGAGGTGTGGAAGCCAAGGCAGGCGAGGTTGCCGACGATGACCATCGTCACCCAGACCAGCACCGAGATGCCGTATTCGAACGACCCCATCCAGCGCGCCATCAGCACCTGGCTGACAAAGGCGATGAAGGCGCTGATGATGCGGATGGAAAAGGCGATCAGCGACATGCGCCCGGCTTCGCCGCGCGCATCGGCGGTGAAGAGGACGGCATCGATGCGGCCAAGCAGCGGCATGATGCGCAGCGCCCAGCGCTGCGGCAAGAGCCGCCCGGCAGTCGTTGCCGCGGAAAAGCGCACCCACAACTCTCCGTTTTCCGCCTTTTTCCAGCGCTCGGGTCTATCCGAAACACCTTAAGAAAGGGTGGGTGGGGTGCTTCCTTCTCCCCGTCACTAAACGGGGAGAAGGTGCCGGCAGGCGGATGAGGGGCAGCGCCGGCCTTGGAAATTTGGGGTGAATCGCGTCTCGAAGAGCCTCTTTGCGGGAGGGGGCTCCTAAACTGAAGTGGCCATCCTCTGTCAGATTACGAGGGGCGGCAAGTCGCAATCGCCGGCGCCGCCCCTCATCCGGCCCTTCGGGCCACCTTCTCCCCGTGAAACGGGGAGAAGGAAAAGGCGTCACATCGCCTTCATCGCGTCGCACGAGACGTTCGGGTTCATGTCGGCGAAGGCGCCGGTCGGGTTCTGCTTCCAGGCCCAGACATGCAGCTCGTAGAACGGGCCGAGGCCGTAGCGGTTGGGCGCGGTGTTGAAGTTGAAGAGATGGCCTTCGAGCGAGGCCGGGCCTTTCGACGTGATGTATTCGACCGCGATCAACTTCAGCGTGCCGTCCGCCATCGGCTCGTACATGACGGCTTCCGGCTTGGCGACGTCGACGGCTTCGTCCTTCAGATAGGTGGCGTTGACGTAGTGTATGCCCATGGCGCCGCCGGTGAGGCCGCTGGCGCAGGGGATCGGCGCGTAGCCTTCGGCCTTCGCCACCGCGATGTCCTCGAAGCGGCTGTCGAGCGCCCGCACCTTTTCGGCGAGCGGGTTGACGGTTTCCGCCGTGGCGGCGCCCGCCATCAGCAGGATGATCGAGGCGGAGGCGCCGATGGCGCATCGAGTCAGGATGTGAATGCTCATTTGTCTCTCCAGTTGAGGCGCGCGAGCGGCGGGAGTCGGCCGGTCAAAGCCAACTCCGCATGCCGGCGGCGCCTGTCGGTAAAAGGGATGGTCGCCGGTCCCGACGCTTCGGGATCAGCGGTGAAGCCACCAATATTCCCAGTATTCGCGCGGCATTTCCCGCTCATCGAGGCCGATATCGCGTCTCAGGTAATCATCCCGAGGCGGCAGAAGCCGGCGCCGGTTTCGCAACGGCGAAAGCAGCGCCGACAAGGCCCGTCGCATGTAGCCGCGCCGTGGCGGGAGGTAATCCGCCGCGGCGGATAGACTCTCGCTGTCCGGCACGGCATCAGGTCCGCCGGCGGCGGGACTGATCTGCCCGACACGGTCCGCCCAATCAGCGATAAAAGTAGGGGTCGAGGACCCGCACCTCCGTGATCTTGTCGACGGGAAGCGAATTCTTCTGCGCGGTGCTGCGGATCGCCTCCGGCGAGGGCGCGTCGTAGATGCAGAAACTCTTACCCTTGTCGGGCGAGACGAAGGATTGCACCCAGGTCACGCCTTTTTCGGCATTACGGGCGATGACGCCGCCCATCGCGGTGGCGCCGGCATCGTTCATCGGTACGTTCAGGCCTTCCGGGAAAGTGCGTTCAACGAGATAGCGAGGCACGATCGTCGTTCCTTTCGTGATTGGGTTAGGTTCGTTTCGAGCAAGGCCATCCCACCATTTCGGCAAAGACCGCGCATCGGAGCCATTCCCCATATTGGCCGGGACGATTCCCTATCTTTGGAACGTTTTATGTGGAAGATGGCACTGGAATGTGTGGGAAGTCACATTTCGGTGCCGTTTCCCACGCTATCGCGGCGGCGACCCGCCGTGATGGAATTCCGATTTCGCGAGAGTGCGATCATGCTTCTGGAACGGCAGCCGCAGCTGCAGCAGATGGATGCCTTGTTGGCGGATGCAACAGGAGGCCGTGGCCGCGTCGTGGTCGTCTCGGGCGAGGCCGGCGCCGGCAAGACGGCGCTGGTCGAGGCGTTCGCGAGCCGACTGGATGATGGCCCATCCGTGCTGCGCAGCGCCTGCGAGGACCTGTCCATTCCGGACCCGCTGGGGCCGCTTCACGACCTGGCCCGCAACGCGCAGTGGGAACTGCCGCGAGCGATCGACGACCGCCAGGTGCAGCGGCTGCCCTTGTTTTCCGAGGCGCTCGACGTCTTCGAGGCAAAGGGCCCGAGCGTGCTCGTCATCGAAGACCTGCACTGGGCCGATGACGCGACGCTCGATTTCGTGCGCTTCCTCGGCCGGCGCATCGCAAACACCCACATCCTGCTTCTGATCACGGCGCGGACCGACCGCAGCGAAGGGCAGATGCGCGTGCGCCGGGCGCTCGGCGAGATCCCGGCCGGCAATGCCGTGCGTATCGACGTGCCGCTGCTCAGCGAAAGCGCCGTGCTCTCGCTCGCCGCAACCGCCAAGCGCGACGGCAACGCAATTTACCGGGCGAGCGCCGGCAACGCCTTCTTCGTCACCGAGCTGCTCGCCGCCGAAGGCGATGGCGCATTGCCGGCGAGCGTGCGTGACGCCGTGCTGGCGCGCGCCGAAAAACTGTCGCCTGGCGCGCGCTCGATGCTCGACGCCGTCTCGGTGTTTCCGCGCCGCGCCGACGCTTGGGCGCTGAGTGGCCTTTGCGGGATTGCCGCCGCCGGTCAGCTCGCTGAATGCGTCGCCAGCGGGTTGCTCGAGGATTTCGGCGACGGCTATGCCTTCCGGCACGAGATCGCCCGCACGGCGATCGAGATGGCGCTGACGCCGAGCAAACGGCGCGAATACAATGAACGCGCCCTGGCGGCCTTGCGCCAAAACCCGCAAGTGGCCACCGCAAGACTGGTGCACCATGCCGTGGAAGCGCAGAACCTGGACGTGGTGCGGGAGCTCGCGCCGGACGCGGCGCGCGAGGCTTCGCGGGTCGGCGCGCATCGCGACGCGGTGGGCTATTACGAAGTTGCCCTGCGCTACGCGGATATGCTGCCGGTCGAGAAGCGAGCCGAGCTCTATGAAGGCCACGCCTTCGAGTGCCACTTGATCGGCCGCGTCGACGCGGCAATGGAGGCGCAGGGCCGGGCGCGCCAGTTGCGCCAGGCGTTGGGCGACCGTGTCAAGGAAGGCGACAGCCTCAGGTGCCTGTCGCGCTTCGCCTACCTGCTTGGCGATCGCGCGGCCGCGGACCGTTTCGGCGAGAAGGCGGTGGAGCTTCTGGAGACCGCTCCCGACAGCGCCGAGCTGGCGATGGCCTACTCGAACCTCTCGCAGCTGGCGATGCTCGCCGAGCGGCTCGAGGACACGCTTTCGCTCGGCGGCAGGGCGGTCGAGCTGGCGGAGCGGCTCAACCGGCCGGATATTCTGTGTCATGCGCTGAACAATGTCGGCGCCGCCGGACAATGGCTGGATTTCACCAAAGGGCGGCGCGATCTCGCCCGCAGCCTGGGAATCGCATTGTCGGGAAACTTCCAGGAACACGCTGCGCGCGCCTTCACCAACTGCGCCTGCGTCGAGATGAACAGGCTCAACTTCAAGGAGGCGGCGTCGTTCCTGGATCGCGGCATTGCCTATTGCGTCGAGAACGATCTCGCGACATGGCGCGATTACATGCGCGGCGTGCAGGCGCAGCTTCTGCTGAGGCTCGGCCTCTGGGACGATGCCGCGGCGACGGCGCATGAGGTTGTCGACGATGAAGCAACGACGCCGCTGGTACGCTATCCATCGCTGGTGGCCCTGGCGAGATTGCGCATCCGCCGCGGCGATCCGTCGGCCGAGCCGATCGTGGAAGAGATGAGGCGGTTCCTGCACAAGGGCATGGAGCTGCAACGGCTTGTGCCTTTTGCCGGGGTGATGGCCGAGCTGGCGTGGCTGGGCGACGGCGACAGGGATGAAGCGCTGCGTCTGATCGCCCTTGCCGAAGGCCTCGCGCCGACGCGGGCGGTGTTGGGCGAGCTGGCGACCTGGCGGCGGCTTTTGTCGCCTGAAAGCGATCCCGGCGAGACCGAGGGCATGGCCGAGCCGCACCGCCTGCAACTGGTTGGCGACTGGCGCGCCGCCGCTGCGCTTTGGACAAGTATGGGCGCCCCTTTCGAACGAGCGCTTGCCTTGCTGCAGGGCGACGAGGCCGCGCGGCGTGAAGCACTGGACATTTTCGAGGCGCTGGGCGCAAGACCGGTGGCGCAGCACGTGCGCGGCCTGCTGCGGCAGAGCGGGGTGAGTCGCATTGCCAGAGGTCCGAGGCAGGCGACGCGCGCCAACCAGGCCGGCCTCACGCAGCGCCAGATGGAGGTCCTGCAGTTGATCGAGCGAGGCTTCTCAAACAAGAAGATCGCCGCGCATCTGACCATCTCGCCGAAGACGGTCGACCACCATGTTTCAGCGGTGCTCGGGAAACTTGAAGCCGTCTCGCGCGGCGAAGCGGCGGCCGCGGCGCGCGCGTCGGGGCTGGTGTAAGGTTCAGCTGACAGGAAGCCCGAACCAGACGATCTGCGGTAATCGCCAGCGCTGGCGCTGCCCCTCATCCGCCCTTCGGGCACCAACCGGCCCTTCGCTATCGCTCCGGGCGTTCGTCGTTCGAAAAGCCAAGCAATTGGCTTTTCGTTCCGCTGCGCGGACCCCTCCTCACCCCCGCAAGGGGGAGAAGGAAGAGGGGTCAGGCGAAGGCGCCGTGGCAGTGCTTGTATTTCTTGCCGGAGCCGCAGGGGCACGCTTCGTTGCGGCCGATCTTGCCCCAGGTCGCCGGGTTCTTCGGGTCGCGGTTTTCCGGCGCGACGACGGCGGTGGTGTCCTGACGCATGAGAAGCGCGGTCTCGCCGCCCTGGAAATCGTCCTCGCCGGTGGAGCCGTCGATGTGGCTGCCGAACATCTCGGGCGTTTCGGGCGGCGGCGCGTCGGCCGCCTGGCGCACCAGCTCGACGCGCATCAGCTGCGCGGTGACAGCCTGGCGCAAATTGCCGAGCATGCCCTGGAACAGCTCGAAGGCCTCGCTCTTGTATTCCTGCAGCGGGTCGCGCTGGGCGTAGCCGCGGAAGCCGACGACCGAGCGCAGATGGTCGAGATTGACGATATGCTCGCGCCACAGATGATCGAGCGTCTGCAGGACCACTGAACGCTCGACGTAATTCATCACGTCGGGGCCGAAGCGGTCGGCGCGCTCCTTGGCGGCGGCGTCGGCCGCGGCCGCGATGCGCTCCCGGATATCGTCCTCGGCGATGCCCTCTTCCTTGACCCATTCCTCGATCGGCAGGTCGAGATTGAGGTACTGCGCCACTTCCTCCTTGAGGCCGGCGACGTTCCATTGCTCGGCATAGGCGTTTTCGGGGATGTTCTTGGCGACGATCTCGTCGATCACGCCTTCACGCATCTCGGTGATCGTCTCCGAGAGGCCTTCGCCGTCCATCAGCTCGATGCGCTGCTCGAACACCACCTTGCGCTGGTCGTTCGAGACGTCGTCATATTTCAAAAGGTTCTTGCGGATGTCGAAGTTGCGCGCCTCGACCTTCTTCTGCGCTTTTTCGAGCGCCTTGTTGATCCAGGGATGGATGATCGCCTCGTCTTCCTTGAGGCCGAGCTTCTGCAGCATGCCGTCCATGCGCTCGGAGCCGAAGATGCGCATAAGGTCGTCCTGCAGCGACAGGAAGAATTTCGAGCGGCCGGGGTCGCCCTGACGGCCGGAGCGGCCACGCAGCTGGTTGTCGATGCGGCGCGATTCGTGGCGCTCGGTGGCCAGAACGTAAAGGCCGCCGGCGGCCAGCGCCTTTTCCTTCAGGCGCTCGACATCGTCGATGATGGCCTTCTCCCGCGCCTCGCGCTCGGGGCCGGCCGGCATGTCGCCAAGCTCCTCGGCGATGCGCATCTCGGCATTGCCGCCGAGCTTGATGTCGGTGCCGCGGCCGGCCATGTTGGTGGCGATGGTGATGGCGCCGGGCTTGCCGGCCTGGGCGACGATGGACGCCTCGCGCTCATGGTGGCGGGCGTTCAGCACTTCGAAGTCCTTGATGCCTTCCTTGCGCAAGCGCTCGGCCAGCTGCTCGGATTTCTCGATCGAGGTGGTGCCGACCAGGATCGGCTGGCCACGCTCGCGCGCGTCTTTGATTTCCTTGACGATCGCCTTGTATTTCTCGTCGACCGTCCGGTAGACCTCGTCGTCCTCGTCCTTGCGGGCGACCGGCAGGTTGGTCGGGATCTCGGTGACCTCGAGATTGTAGATGTTGGCGAATTCCTCGGCCTCGGTCAGCGCCGTGCCGGTCATGCCGGCGAGCTTCTTGTAGAGGCGGAAATAGTTCTGGAAGGTGACGGAGGCCAGCGTCTGGTTCTCCGGCTGGATCTGCACATGCTCCTTGGCCTCGAGCGCCTGGTGCAGGCCTTCCGAATAGCGGCGGCCGGGCATCATGCGGCCGGTGAACTCGTCGATGATGACGATCTCGCCGTTGCGCACGATGTAATCGCGGTCCTTCTGGAACAACAGATGCGCCTTCAGCGCATTGTTGACGTGATGGACGATGGCGACGTTCTCGACGTCGTAGAGCGACTCGCCCTTCAACAAGCCGGCCGCGGTCAGCATGTTTTCCAGCTTCTCGGTGCCTTCCTCGGTGAAGATCGTCGTCTTCTGCTTCTCGTCGACCTCGTAGTCGGCCGGGCCGAGCTTCAGCATGAAGGCGTCGATGGTGTTGTACATTTCCGAGCGGTCCTCGAGCGGACCGGAAATGATCAGCGGCGTGCGGGCTTCGTCGACCAGGATGGAATCGACCTCGTCGACGATGGCGTAGGAATGGCCGCGCTGCACCATCTGCGAGCGCTCATACTTCATGTTGTCGCGCAGATAGTCGAAGCCGAGCTCGTTGTTGGTGGCGTAGGTGACGTCGCAGGCATAGGCCTCGCGGCGCTCGTCGTCGGAAAGGCCGTGGACGATGATGCCGACGGTCAGGCCGAGGAATTTGTAGACGCGGCCCATCCATTCGGCGTCGCGCTTGGCGAGGTAGTCGTTGACGGTAACGACATGCACGCCCTTGCCGGCGAGCGCATTGAGATAGACGGGCAAGGTGGCGACCAGGGTCTTGCCCTCGCCGGTGCGCATCTCGGCGATGCCGCCATTGTGCAGCACCATGCCGCCGATCAACTGGACGTCGAAAGGCCGCATGCCAAGCACGCGGCGGGCGGCTTCGCGCACCGTGGCGAAGGCTGGGACCAGCAGGTCGTCGAGCGAAGCGCCGTTGGCGATATCCTGGCGGAATTTCTGCGTGCGTCCGGCGAGCTCGGCGTCGGAAAGCGCTCGCATCTCGTTTTCCATGGCGTTGATGGCTTCCACCCTGGGCCGGGTCGACTTGACGCGCCGGTCGTTGGAGGAACCGAAAACCTTACGGGCGAGACCGCCGAGACTGACCATCCAATGGTCCTTTCGATAGCAATTTTGGCCGTTTGCGACAGGCGCCTGGCGGGCCCATCAAATCCGCGTGAATGCGGACAAACGCAAAAAGCGCCCGGAAAACGGTTCTGGACGCCAAGTCGTTGGACAGATAAGAGGGGGCTCAATCGATGTCAACGCCGCGTTAGCCCTATGGGCAGCGCCAAATTCCGCCACAATTCGACTGATCTGGAACCCTTCCGCTCACGCGATCCTCATTGGCAATCCCATTGGAGTTATCTTGATGTCCCTGTCGTTCCGCCGCGCCTCGCTCGCCAGCCTCGGTCTGGCCTTCGGGCTCTCGGCTCTCTGCCTGTCGCCGCTGATGGCGCAGGAGACCAAGCCCGCGGATGCCGCCGCGCCTGCCGCCGCTCCCGCCGCGCCGGTCGATCCCAATGCCGTGGTCGCCACCATCAATGGCGAGAAGCTGACCGAGGCCGATCTGCAGCTCGCCGAAGGCGAACTTTCGCAGCAATTCGCGCAATTGCCGCCCGATCAGCGCCGCGCGGCCGCCCTTTCGGCGGCGATCGAAATCCGCGTCATGGCCAAGAAGGCGGTCGACAGCGGCCTTGACAAGGATCCCGACTTCCAGCGCCGCATGGCTTTCCTGCAGGCGCGCGCGCTGCATGGCGAGGTCGTCGAGAAGGAAGTGGTCGACAAGGTCACGGACGCCGAAGTGCGTGCCCGCTACGACCAGGAGATCGCCAACACGCCGCCGGTCAATGAAGTGCATGCGCGTCACATCCTCGTGAAGACGAAGGAAGAGGCCGAGGCGATCATCAAGCAGCTCGACGGCGGCGCCGACTTCCAGAAGCTCGCCAACGAACACACCAACGACCCCTCGGGCAAAACCAGTGGCGGCGATCTGGGCTGGTTCGGACCGGGGCAGATGGTGCCGGAATT
This sequence comes from Mesorhizobium sp. M2E.F.Ca.ET.209.01.1.1, assembly GCF_004010375.2. NCBI lineage: Bacteria > Pseudomonadati > Pseudomonadota > Alphaproteobacteria > Hyphomicrobiales > Phyllobacteriaceae > Mesorhizobium > Mesorhizobium sp. M2E.F.Ca.ET.209.01.1.1. The sequence continues at coordinate 200,964 of NZ_SADP02000012.1, forward strand.
CGACAAGGCGGCCTTCGCGCTCGACGTCGGCAAGTACACCAAGGAGCCGGTGCAGACGCAGTTCGGCTGGCACGTCATCAAGCTCGAGGACAAGCGCGCCAAGCAGCCGCCGGCCTTCGACGACGTCAAGGACCAGGCCAAGCAGGCGGTGATCCGCGACAAGTATTTCGCCATGGTCAAGGAGCTGCGCGCGTCAGCCAAGGTCGAGATTCCGGACGAGAAGCTCAAGAAGGACATCGATACGCTGGAAGCCGGCAAGTAATCCGCCGCCGGCCGACAGTTTGCAAAGGGCGCCTTCGGGCGCCCTTTCGTTATCGGGCGGGGGCTATCCCTCGCACCACATAGCGCACGGCCGCGCGGATCGCCGCCTCGTCTTCGCCGAGGCGGTTGCTCAACAGATGCCGCCAGGCGTAGGACGCGATCAGGTCGGCGACGATCCCGGCATCGACATCGGCCGCCACCTCGCCGCGCGCCTTGGCGCGCTCGATCATCAGGCCCGTGTGGCTGCGGCGCCCTTTCGAGTACTCGGCAAGCGCGGCCGCGGCCGTCTCGTCCGACTGTGCCTCGGCAATCAGTGAGCGGTAGATGTTGCCGGACGGGGTGTCGCGCCAATGCGCGAACAGATTCTCGAGGAAGCCGGCAAGATCATCCTCGACGTTTCCCGTGTCCGGCGTCTCGACATGCTTCTGGCGCTGGTAGACCTCGATCAGCAGCGCCGCCTTGCTCGGCCACCAGCGATAGATGGTCGGCTTTCCCGCCCGCGCCCGCCGGGCGACGGCCTCGATCGAGAAGCCTGCGTAACCCGCCTCGCGCAGCACCGCCTCGGCCGCCTCGACAATGGCGTCGGCGCTCTCGGGATTGCGCTTTGCGCCGATCGACTTGCGCCCGCGAGCGGCGGCCTCGCCCATTCCAGTCTTCCTTAGCCGGTGAATTTGCCGCCGATCATATTGGCTTCGCGGGTGAAACGAAACGATCCGTTTCAGACCGCGAGCCCTTCAGCCGGGGCGATCAGGCGTGGCCAGAACGCCCCTTGCGCCGGGACGCGCTATCGGGCAAACCGGCCTTCCTTTCGCTTTATTGCCGTTCCGGGGTTCCGATGTCCGCTACGATCTCGCCGCTCGCACCGAAGAAATATCCCAAGATGCCGGTCATCGAGGGTGTGCGCATCGCGACTGCCGAAGCGGGCATCAAATACCGGAACAGAACCGACCTGCTCGCCATGGTCTTCGATCCGGGCACGGCTGTCGCCGGCGTGTTTACCAGGTCGAAATGCCCGTCGGCGCCGGTCGACTTCTGCCGCCAGAACCTGCCCGCCGGCAAGGCGCGCGTGCTGGTGGTCAATTCCGGCAATGCCAACGCCTTCACCGGCAAGAAGGGCAAGGCCTCGACCGCGCTGACCGGCGAGGCGGCGGCCAAGGCCGCGGGATGTTCCGAGAGCGAGGTGTTCCTGGCCTCGACCGGCGTTATCGGCGAGCCGCTCGACACCACCAAATTCAGCCATCTGCTCACCGGCCTGGTCAAGGACGGAAAGCCCGATCTGTGGACCGAGGCGGCAAAGGCTATCATGACCACCGACACCTATCCGAAGGTGGCGACGGCGACGGTCAAGCTCGGCGATACCGACGTGACCATCAACGGCATCGCCAAGGGCGCCGGCATGATCGCGCCCGACATGGCGACAATGCTTTCCTTCATCGCCACCGACGCGCCGATCGCGGCGCCCGTGCTGCAGGATCTGTTGTCGCGCGGCACGGCCAAGACCTTCAACGCGGTGACCGTCGACAGCGATACCTCGACCAGCGACACGCTGCTCATCTTCGCCACCGGCAAGGCCGCCGCGCGCGGCGCGCCGGCGATCAGCGATGCCAAGGACGCGCGGCTCGGCGCGTTCCGACGGGCGCTCGGCAAGGTGTTGAAGTCGCTGGCGCTGCAAGTCGTGCGCGACGGCGAGGGCGCGCGCAAGCAGGTCGAGGTCACGGTGACCGGCGCCAAGTCGGCGCGTTCGGCCAAGCGGATCGCGCTGTCGATCGCCAATTCGCCGCTGGTCAAGACAGCCGTCGCCGGCGAGGACGCCAATTGGGGCCGCGTCGTCATGGCCGTCGGCAAGGCCGGCGAGCCGGCAGACCGCGACCGGCTGTCGATCTGGTTCGGCGACAACCGCCTGGCGCATGAGGGCGAGCGCGATCCGGCCTATTCGGAGGAAGCGACGTCTGCCTACATGAAGCGCGACGACATCCGCATCCGCGCCGATATCGGCATCGGCCGGGGCAAGGCGACGGTGTGGACCTGCGACCTCACCAAGGAATATGTCGCCATCAACGGCGACTACCGGAGCTGATGGCGCCGGTGTCCAGGCATCCGGCAAGCGTGCTGGCAGTCGTTCGCCGCTACGAGGCGGCGGGCTTTCGCGCCTGGCCGGCGGCGGCCGTCCACTATGACGGCACCTGGGTGGTGCGGCTGACCGCCGGGCACCCCGCCAAGCGGCTCAACTCGGTCAATCCGCTCGATCCGGGCGACACGCACGCCATCGAGGAGCGCATCGGCCGCGCCGCGCGCCGCTTCGATGCCTATGGCAGGCCGCTGACCTTTCGCATGTCGCCGCTGTCGGGGCAGGTGCTGTCCACGCATCTCGACAAGGCCGGCTGGAACAGGTTCGACGAATCCATGGTCATGCGGCTGCCGTTGAAGGACCTCGAGCTCGGCGCGGCCATGGACCAGATACCGCTCAAGGACATCAGCCGCTTCATCGGCGCGTCGTTGAGAACCAGCGGCTCGGATGCCTCGCTGCGGCCCGGCCTGTCCGAGGTTATCGGCGCCATCCAGCCCGAAGCTGGGTTGTTCGCGCTGGAGGACGGCAATGAGCCGCTGGCGACGCTGATCTGTGTCCATGATGGCGATCTCGCCGGCCTGTTCGAGGTCGCCACCGAAAAATCGGCGCGCAAACAGGGCCATGGCAGCAATCTCATCCTGTCGGCGCTGAAATGGGCGCGGCTGCGCGGCGCGCGCGAGGCCTGGCTGCAGGTCGAGGCCGGCAATGCGCCGGCGCTCTCGCTCTACCGGTCGCTCGGCTTCGAGGAAGTCTACCGCTACCACTATCGACGGCCGCCGGGCGCATGAGCGAGATCAAGCCAGCCGGAAAGCGCCTGCTGCTGGTCGCCGCCTGCGCGCTGGTCGATACCGACCGGCGCGTGCTCCTGGCGCAGCGCCCCGAAGGCAAGCAGCTTGCAGGCCTGTGGGAGTTCCCGGGCGGCAAGGTCGAGCCCGGCGAGACGCCTGAGGAGTGCCTGGTCCGCGAGCTGCATGAGGAGCTCGGCATCGAGACCGAGATTCCGTGCCTGGCGCCCCTCACCTTCGCCAGCCATTCCTATGACGACTTCCATCTGCTGATGCCGCTTTATGTCTGCCGCCGCTTTCGCGGGATCGCGCAGCCCAGGGAAGGGCAGGGGTTGAAATGGGTGAGGCCGCGGCAGATGCGCGACTACCCGATGCCGCCGGCCGACGCACCGCTGATCCAGTTCCTCATCGACCTGCTGTAATTTCGCGACCTATTTTCGCGGTCGTTCACCATTTGCCGGAAGCGTCATTTTCCGGGGCTGCTTTAGCCAGCGTTAATGGAAGATTTATCTCGACGTGAAAAATTGCCCGAGGCCGTTTCGCGCGGCGAGATCGTCGATGACTGTGGGAAACACGGCATGAGCCTTGAAAGAGAGTGGGACTCGATCCGGCCCGACCGCGGCTTCCGCGCTGCGGATGCCGGCATGGGCATCCTGCGAATCACGCTTCTCTTCGGCTCGGCAGCCGTGGCGCTGGCGCTGATCGCAACGCCTTTGCTGGACAGCCAGACGCGATCGCAGGGCGCTCGCGACGGCTTGGCCGTCGGGCTCGACATGACAGCGACCGGATCGATCGGCCATCGCACCAATACATATACGGTGCGCCGCAGTGTGCTGCAGCCGATGCCCAGTTCAATCTGCGTCATCCGCAATGACGGCAGCCGCAGCGGCGAGTGCTGACATGGTTAATGATTTTTTGGGACACCGGCATTTCACTCGCTGTTAAGCTTTTGCCGTTAACCTTTCTTAACGGGTAGGACATTAGAATTTCTGCATAAGGGATGGATGACCATGAAAAACCTGCTGCAGCAATTCGTAAGAGATGAGACGGGCGCCACGGCCATCGAATATGGCCTGATCGTTGCTGTGCTCTCGCTTACAATCATCGGCGGCGTGGGCAGGGCCGCGGACGCGCTCCAGTGGTTGTTCAGCGACAACAACAGCAGGTTGGTGCAGGCCTTCTCCCACTGACGAAGCCGAGCCGGCAATCAGAGACGCGGTCAACCCTTGGGCGGGTTCTCCAGGATCGCCTTCAGCGATACTTTGGCTGACCCCGGCTTGAGCGGCTTTTGCTGGGAGGCGTCAGGCGCCCAACCGGACATCCAGACAATCGGAAAGCTTGCGCGGATGCGGCCATCCGGGTCCGAAAACCGTTCAGCGTAGATTTCGGCGGCACGGGCAAACAGGCGTCTGCTGCCCGGCCGCCGGCTGCGGTCGATGAGCGGGCTGGTCTCGCCCATGGCGCGCAGGTCGCTAGCCAGATCGAACAGCGTGTCGTAGCGCACCGTCACCGTCTCGACATCGGCCACCGGCAGTGCCAGGCCGGCGCGCTGCAACAGCGCACCCGCATCGCGCACGTCGGTGAAAGGAAGGATGCGCGGGCTCGCGCCGCCGTAAAGCTCCGTCTCGGCCGTCAGCATGCTTTCGCGCAACTCCGCGAGCGTACCCGCGCCGGCGAGAGCGCCAAGGAAAAGCCCGTCCGGTTTCAGCGCGCGGCGGATTTGCGCCAGCACGCCGGGAATGTCGTTCATCGCGTGCAGCGAGAGCAGAGAGACGACGAGATCGAGGCTGCCGTCCTCGAACGGCACGGTCTCGGGCGGCGCTACCAGGCCCGGCCCGCCGGCGAGAAGCGCTTCATCCATCTCGACACGCACAATCTCGCCGACCTTGCCGCTGGCTGCGAGCACCTCGACCGCCGCTGACGTCTGGCAGAACAGCGCGGCCGCCTTGCCGAAGCGGCGCTCGACGGCACCCAGCCGGTCGGCAAGGTCTTCGGCCGCCCGCCGCATCAGGAAATCGGCACCCTCGACGGGGCGGGCGAGAGCCCGGCGCTTGCGCGCGAGCCAGAGCTCAGTGTCGATCAACGGCTGCAATGAAAAGCTTCCTGTTGTCCGCGCCCGCCGGAGTGGTGTTAAGGTGGCGCGGGGCTCTCCCTTTCACGTGGCCGATCCGGTGCACAAGATCAAGACCAGCGCGGTTCAGGACATGACGCGGCAGGCACTGGCCTGGCCGGCGCGTCTGTTGTTTCCGCCGGTTTGCGCCGGCTGCCGTCGCCATGTGTCGCAGCCCGGCGTTTTGTGCGGCGCCTGCTGGCCGAAGCTCAGGATGCTGGAAAAACCCTGGTGCCCGGTGATGGGAACGCCCTTCACCCACGACATGGGCGAGGGGTTTCTGTCGGCGGAAGCGATCGCCGATCCGCCGCCCTTCGAACGGGCGCGGGCCGCCGTCATCTATTCGGGCGTCGCACGGCAGATGGTTCAGGGGCTGAAATACCAGGACCGGACGGACCTGGCGCCCTGGATGGCGAACTGGATGGTCCGCGCCGGCGCGGAGCTGATTGGCGAGGCCGATCTGGTCGTGCCGGTTCCGTTGCACTGGCGGCGCTTCTTCCGGCGCCAGTTCAACCAGTCTGCGGAGCTTGGACGCGCCGTTGCAAAGCTCAGCGGGCTGCCATTCTCGCCATCCGCGGTCAAACGCGTGAAGCTGACGCGCCAGCAGGTCGGGCTCGAACGGCATGAGCGCGAAGAGAATGTGCGCGCCGCCTTCCGCGTTCTACCGGACGCCGAGATCCAAATCTCGGGCCGCCGGGTGCTGGTCGTCGACGATGTCTACACTACCGGCGCCACGGTGAGGGCGGTCGCCAAGGCGCTGAAGAGGGGCGGCGCCGGAGCGGTCGACGTGCTGACCTTCGCCCGGGTCTTGCCAGGGGACTTTCGGGCCGATGAGTCCGCGACTATATAGAAACCCAAGTGTTGTTTTTGGTGCGGGTCGCTGTCATGCAACCATTGGGCGATATGCGCTGGCAGGATTGTGACTGATGGTCGATGTGACGATCTATACAAGGATGATGTGCGGCTACTGCAGCGCCGCCAAGCGGCTGCTCGACCGCAAGGGTGTGAGCTATACGGAGCACGATGCCTCGTTCTCGCCGGAACTGCGCCAGGAAATGATTTCCAAGGCGCATGGGCGAACCACCTTTCCGCAGATTTTCATCGGCGACACGCATGTCGGCGGCTGCGACGATCTCCATGAGCTGGAGTCGCAGGGCCGGCTGGATGTGATGCTCGCCAACGGGAGATGATCATGGGTGTTTTCAAGGCCGCCGCCGTACAGATGCGTTCGGGCACGAGCCCCGAGCGCAATGCCGCCGACATGGAAATCCTGGTCCGCCAGGCTGCCGGCCAGGGCGCGACCTATGTCCAGACGCCGGAAATGACCGGCGCGCTGGTGCGCGACAAGGAAGCGGGTGCTGCCGCTTTCACCACCGAGGACAAGGATATTGTCGTCGCCACCGCGCGCAGGTTGGCGAAGGAGCTCGGCATCCACCTGCATATCGGCTCGACGGCGATTCGCCGCGCCGACGGCAAGCTCGCTAACCGGGCGTTCCTGTTTTCGCCCGACGGCACGCTGATTGCCGGCTACGACAAGATCCACATGTTCGATGTCGACCTCGACAATGGCGAGAGCTGGCGCGAATCCGCTTCCTATGAGCCGGGAACGGAAGCGGTCGTTGCCGACATCAATGGAACGAAGCTAGGCTTTGCGGTCTGCTACGACCTGCGCTTCCCGCAACTGTTCCGCGCCGAGGCGATGGCCGGAGCCGAGGTGCTGACGGTCCCGGCCGCCTTCACGCGCCAGACCGGCGAGGCGCATTGGCATGTGCTGCTGCGCGCCCGCGCCATCGAGAACGGCGCCTATCTCATCGCCGCCGCGCAAGGCGGCCTGCATGAGGACGGACGCGAGACCTATGGCCATTCGCTGATCGTCGACCCTTGGGGACGCATCGTCGCCGAGGCCGCGCATAACGAGCCGGGCGTGATCGTCGCCGAGATCGATCCGGCGCAGTCGCTTGCCGCGCGCCGCAAGATCCCCAATCTCAGGAATGCGCGGGACTTCACCGTCAATGCCGGCGCAGGCGAAGCGCCGCGTCTCAGGGGTGCTGCCTCTTGATCCGCTTTTCCCTGATCTGCGAGCACGAGCACGAGTTCGAAGCCTGGTTTCGCAGCAATGACGACTTCGATACCCAGAAGAAGCGCGGTTTCGTCGATTGCCCGAATTGCGGCTCGCATAAGATAGAGAAGGCGCTGATGGCGCCGGCCGTCTCGACCTCGCGCAAGCAGGAAAAGATGGCTTTGGCCATGGGCGAAGCGCAGAAACAGGCGCTGGTGCAGTTGAAGGCGCTGGCCGAGAAGGTGCGCGAGAATGCCGACTATGTCGGCGACAAGTTCGCTGAGGAAGCGCGCAAGATCCACTTTGGCGAGACCGATCCGCGCGGCATCTATGGCGAGGCGACGCCGGAAGAAGCGGAAAGCCTGATCGAGGACGGCGTCGAGTTCATGCCGATACCGAGCTTTCCCGACGACCGGAATTAGGACGGCGAACTCAAGCTTCCGATCAGTTTCTCAAGCAGTTTCGCCAGCATTTCCCTGTCCTCTTGCGTCAGGCCGGCGAGGATTTCATGTTCGTTGGCGACGTGGGCGGTGAGTGCGGTGTCGGTGAGCCCGAGGCCTTTTTCGGTGAGCTGCACGACTACCCCGCGCCGGTCGCTCGGGTGTGGCGCGCGTTGGGTCAGACCGGCCTTTTCCAGACGATCGAGGCGGGCGGTCATGGCGCCTGATGTCACCATCGTCGCCTCGTAGAGTTCGGTCGGCGTCAGCGCGTAGGGGGCACCCGACCGGCGCAGCGTCGCCAGCACGTCGAACTCGCCGGCTTGCAATCCGAACCGGGCGAAGACCGGCGCGAGCCGGTCGCGCGCGATGAGCGCCGAGGCCTCGTTCAGCCGTCCGATCACCCCCATCGGCGACACGTCGAGATCCGGCCGCTCCCGCTGCCATTGTTCCATGGCCCTGCTCGCTCGATCCATATCGCTCACCGCAAAGTATCTTGACATAAAGAATCTTTACGTTATCTTATCGCAAGAAGAACCGGCCGCCAAGCGGTCACGCAGCGACAGGACAGCCCGATGAAATTTCTCTGGGATTCGGCGATCGGCCTTCTGGTCGTGACCGGCGGCCTGCTCGGCATGACGCTGCCGTTCGGCAAGCTCGCCACCGCCGCTGGCGTGCCGGCCATGGTCTGGGCTTTCATTATCTCGTTCGGCGCCGGCGGCGTGCTGCTCCTGGCGCTTCTGCTGCGCGGCGAGCGCATCCGGCTGACGCCGCACAAGCTGCGCTATTTCTTCGTCACCGCGGCGATTTCCTATGCCATCCCCAATCTTTTGATGTTTTCCGCCATCCCGCATCTCGGCGCCGGCTACACTGGCATCATGTTCACGCTGTCGCCGGTGATCACCCTGGTGTTCTCGATCCTGCTCGGCGTCAGGCGTCCGAACCTGCTCGGCGCCGTCGGCATCGCCGTCGGCTTCGTCGGCGCGGTGATGGTCGCGCTGACGCGCGGCGAGGCCGGCCAGGCGGCCGATTATTTCTGGGTGGCGGTCGGTCTGCTCATCCCGGTCAGCCTCGCCGCCGGCAACATCTATCGCACCGTCGACTGGCCGGAGGGCACCGGCCCGATCGAGCTTGCCGTCGGCAGCCATCTGGCCTCGGCCATGCTGCTCCTCGTCGGCATTTTGACGCTTTTGGGCTGGCAGGCCTTCGCACCGCTCGCCGGCGTGCCGCTGGTGGTCGTCGGACAGGTCGCCTCGGCCTCGGCAATGTTCGTCTTCTTTTTCCGCCTGCAGGCCGTCGGCGGCCCGGTCTATCTCAGCCAGATCGGCTATGTGGCGGCGGCCGTCGGCCTGTTCGCCGGGACGATCCTCCTCGGCGAGCACTACCAGCTTCTGACCTGGCTGGGTGCGGCCATCATCACCGTCGGTGTGTTCATCACGACCAGGGCGCAAAGCCAAAACGGCGCGCCTGCGCCGCTTCGGATCGAGCCGGCATCATCCCGTAGCTAATCCTCGTTGCTGTCGGCGGGTTCCGGCTGCGGATGCCGGCGGCGATAGGGGTGGCGGCGCCTTGGCTCGCTGTCCCAGTCCTAAGTTCGTCTTGACGCTGTTCCAGACAGAGAACAACTGCGCATCTTTCCTGAGATTGCTTTCGGCGAAAAAAGGAGAAAGCCATGGCCAACCCGGAAGGTCCCGTCAGCGTCGCGGATTTCCGCGCCGCCATGCGGCTCATCGTCGGCAATGTCAGCGTCATCACCGCCGGCGTCGGCGACGCCCGCACCGGCCTCGTTGTCATTTCCGTGGTGTCGCTGTCGGCGGAGCCGCCGAAGGTGATTGCCTGCGTCAACCGCTCCTCGTCGACCTGGCCGATTATCGAGCGCTACCGGCATTTCGGCGTCAACTCGCTCGGGCCCCAGCACCAGCGGGTGGCCGAGCGCTTCTCCGGCTTCGGCGGCATCAAAGGCAAGGAGCGTTATGAGGGCGTCGAGTGGACGACGCTGAAGACCGGCGCATCGTTGCTCGCCGATGCGGTGGCCGCGTTCGACTGCAGCCTGGACCAGATGATCGACCGTGGCCCGCATTCGATCGTCATCGGCTCGGTCGAGGCGGTGAGGACGCAGGATTCCGGCCAGGCCCTGATCTACTGGCGGGGCGGCTATCGGCCGTTGGAAGCCTGAGGTCTGACGCGATCAGACCGAGGCTTTCTCCGCCAGCACCATGTAGTTGACGTCCATATCCTTCGAGCGCTGCCAGCGGTCGGCCAGCGGGTGGTAGACGACGCCGGTGCGGTCGATCACCGTGAGGCCTGCGGCGCCTAGCGCCTTTTCCAGTTCGTCCGGCCGCACCAGCTTGCCGAACTGATGCGTGCCGCGCGGCAGCCAACGCAGCACATATTCGGCGCCGATGATGGCAAGGCCGAGCGCTTTCAGCGTGCGGTTGATGGTGGCGACGAACATGATGCCGCCGGGGCGCACCATCTGGCCGCACTTGGCGATGAACAAATCGACATCGGCGACATGCTCGACCACTTCCATATTGAGGATGACGTCGAAGGTCTCGCCGGCATCGGCCAGTTCCTCGGCGGTCGTGGCCCGATAATCGATGCTGACGCCGACCTCCGCCGCGTGCAGCTTGGCCACTTCGATGTTGGTCGCCGAAGCGTCGGCGCCGACCACTTCAGCGCCCAACCTGGCCATCGGCTCGCACAGCAAGCCGCCGCCACAGCCGATATCGAGGAAACGCAGGCCTTCGAAGGGCCGCGCGGCGCGCGGATCGCGGCCAAAACGCGCCGCCACCTGGTCGCGAATATAGGCGAGCCGCACCGGATTGAACTTGTGCAGCGGACGAAATTTGCCGTTCGGGTTCCACCATTCGGCGGCAAGGGCGGAGAAGCGCTCGACTTCTCCGGCATCGATGGTCGATCGGCGGGGTTCTGGCATAGGCGGGTCTCCGGCGCATGACCCCGAAAATCGGCCTCGATTTTCGGAAAGGATCATGCGCAAAATCAAAATGCTACAGTGTCCTTTGCGCGTCAGAGAGGACGCGCGGCGCTGCAGAGCGTTAGGAAGTCGGGTCCTTGGCGCCAAAAGTCAAGGCAGGGTTTTTCGGCTGCTGCCACACGCGTTGCCGGCAAGCATCCCCGCCGGTTGGTGTCCGATGTCAGCACATGGCAGCTTGATCCGGCTACGCGGAAACGCGATCGCCATATCGGGCGAATGGAAGGCATCATGTCTAGAAGGAGGCCCGATCATGAAACCTCACTTTGTTGAACCTCTGGCGCCGAAGCGCGGCGCGATCGGACTGAGGGTTGCCACGGCTCGCTCCGCTTAACGTCAAATTTACTGGCCTGACGATTTCCCCGCGCACGATCGGAATTTGGCATGTACATTTGCCGCCATCGCGAGTCTTGAGAGGCTTGGTGCGCATCAGGACCCAGATCACTGCCACGCTGTTAAGCGCCGCGGCCCTGATCGGCGTGGTGGGCGCTGTTGCGATCCTGTCCCAGATGTCGTTGACCAGATCAGCCGCGCTGGCGGAGGCGACAAGCGTCGCGCGCCAATTGGCGGGCTCCATCGCCTTCAAGACTGCCGACGCGCCACGACCATTGTTCGAAAGACCCGAGGCGCTGCGCGAGTTCGTGCGGTTGCAGCACAACGACTCAAAGCGCGATCTGGTCGTCGTCGATCGCGACAAGACCATCCTCGCCGACGTCCCGGGCGAGGAAGAGAATGTCGGCAAGTCGTTCGGTCACGACCACGGCAATGAAGTCGGCCGCGTGATCGAGGACAGTCAGCCGCTTGCGTTCGTCGAGGACAGCGCCGACGTGCCGGAGCCGATCAATCTGGTCGCGGTGCCGATCGAGAGCGCGCCGGGCAAAATCGTGGGCGCGCTGCTGTTCGAATACACGCCGCTGCTGCGCGCCGCGCAGGACCGCACCAACGCGATGCTCTGGCTGGTCGGCTTGTCCACCGCCGCCGCCATGCTGATTGCGGCATTTTCCGCCTTTCTGCTGCTTAACCGGTTTGGCGCCGGTCTTTCCAGCCTCAATCGCGGCATCGAAGCGCTGGCGCGCGGCGATAGCGGCGCCCGCATCGGCCACGCCTCCGGGGACGAATTCGGACAGCTGGCGAAAGGCTTCGACACGATGGCGGCGGAGCTCGAATCGTCGCGACGGCAACTCGTCGATCAGAAAGCTTACATCGAGGATATCGTGCGCACGGTGGCCGAGGGCATCGCCGTCATCGACGGCGACGGCCGGGTCATGTCGGTCAATCCGGCCGCCGCCGACATCGCCGGGCGACACGCGAGCAAGATCGAGGGGCAGGACTGGCGATCGGTCCTGGAAATGCGGGGACCGACCGGGGACCGGCTCGGGACGGGAGCATCCCCGGTGGAATTGGCGCTTGCCACGGGCCGGCGGCATCAAAGCGAGGTGCGTCTGGTAAAGCCCGACGGCTCGCAGCTGCCGGTGATCGCCAGCTGCAATCCGCTCAACCGGGCCGATGGCGGCATCGTGCTGACGCTCAGCGACATAAGCGAACTGCGCAGCGCCGAGCGGGCGGTCAATGACCGCGCCGAGGAGTTGGCGGTGCTCAACCGCGAGCTGAGAGAGACATCGGAAGCCACAAACCGGTTGGTCAAGCTGGGTGAGCTGCTGCAGGCCTGCGTCACCTTCCAAGAGGCATTCTCGGTCGTCGGCTCGGCGATGCCGGATTTTTTCGGCGGCCTGAGCGGAACGGTCCATCTGACCAGCGCCTCGCGCAACCTGGTCGAGGAGATGGCGCATTGGGGCGATGTCCGCTCGAGCGTGGGCCAATTTGCCCCGGAAGATTGCTGGGCGCTGCGCCGCGGCCAGGAACATGTCGCCGGCCCGGGCATGCTGACGCCTCGCTGCAATCACATCACCGAAAATGGCGGGCGCGGCTATGTCTGCATGCCGCTGGCGGCACAAGGCGAGACGCTCGGCATCGTCCATCTCACCGAGCCCAATGCCGCCGACAGGCCGGACTGGCTGGCCGAGCGGAAGCAGGTGCTGCGCGGCGTCGTCGATACGCTGGCGCTGGCCCTGGCCAATTTGCGGCTGCGCGAAACGCTGCGACAGCAATCGATCCGTGATCCCAATACAGGGCTCTACAACCGCCGCTATCTCGAGGAAACGAGCAGCCGCGAACTGCGGCGCCTGGAGCGCTCAGGGCAGCCGATGGCGGTGATCATGCTCGATGTCGACCATTTCAAGCAGTTCAACGACACATTCGGTCACGAGGCCGGCGATCTCGTGCTCAAGCAGGTGGCCAGCACGCTGCTGGACCATGCCCGGGAAAGCGACGTGGTGTCGCGCTATGGCGGCGAGGAGTTCGCGGTGATGATGCCCGGAACGTCACTTGTCGATGCCGCCGAGCGCGCCGAGGCGCTGCGAAAGGCGGTCAAGCAGCTGCATCTGACGCATCGCGGGCGCACATTGGGCACCATCACCGCCTCGTTCGGTGTGTCCGCCTTCCCAGAACTCGGCGCCTCATGGGCCGAAATCGTCAACGCGGCGGATCGTTCGCTCTATCAGGCAAAGGCGGACGGGCGCGACCGGGTCGTCGCGGGATTGCGCAAGACCGATCCCGACTGGGACCTTTCCACCCCTGGCAGAAGCGCGGCTGAGGGCTGAGCTTCGGCGCCCGCGCTTCGGGCGAGATGCATCAGCGCGACAGGGCAATCTCGGCATGGCTCATGACAACGCTGGCTGGTTCGATCGCCTGCATGGCCTCGCTGTCGCCGATCTCGGCCATGATGCGGTCGGCCGCCGCCTGTGCCTGATCCAGGCCCTGCCAGCGCACGACGTCAACCCAGGTGCCATCCTTACGCTTCCCGAGGTGACGGGCAAGAAAGCCCGGCTGCCGGGCAAGCCAGTCGGTCACGATCCCGTTATTGGCGACAAAGCCGTCTTCGGTGCCGGGCTTGAGGCGGAAGGTGACGATTTCCAGAGTCTCGGTCATGAAGAATCTCCTAAGGCCGGTTTCAGCAGTCTTATGGCATGATCGGCGACAGGAATCCGTCAGGATGAGCGTTGCCGGGCCGGCTATAGGCGCGCTCGCTTGCGAAGCGTTGCTGTTTTGGCTAAGGAGGCCGCGCATTTCCGCGCCCGGCTTAACCCTGGCGTTTCCTCCAGTTCCGGCCTTGCGCCGGCTTCAGTCAAAGGCATTTCGCTTCCATGGCGCGTATCGTGATGAAATTCGGCGGAACCTCGGTCGCCGACATCGCCCGCATCCGCAATGTGGCGCGCCATGTCAAACGCGAGGTCGATGCCGGCCATGAAGTGGCGGTCGTGGTGTCGGCGATGGCCGGCAAGACCAACGAACTGGTCGCCTGGACGCGCGAGGCCTCGCCGATGCATGACGCGCGCGAATATGACGCGGTCGTCGCCTCGGGCGAACAGGTCACCGCCGGCCTGTTGGCGATCACGCTGCAGAGCATGGGGGTGCACGCCCGCTCTTGGCAGGGCTGGCAGATCCCGATCAAGACCGACAATGCGCATGGCGCGGCGCGCATCCTCGACATCGACGGCGCCTTCCTGATCAAGCGCTTCGGCGAGGGCCAGGTGGCGGTCATCGCCGGTTTCCAGGGCATCGGGCCGGACAACCGCATCGCGACGCTCGGCCGCGGCGGCTCCGATACAAGTGCCGTGGCGATCGCGGCGGCGGTCAAGGCCGACCGCTGCGACATCTACACCGATGTCGACGGCGTCTACACCACCGATCCGCGCATCGAGCCGAAAGCCCGGCGTCTCGCCAAGATTTCCTTCGAGGAAATGCTCGAAATGGCTTCGCTCGGCGCCAAGGTGCTGCAGGTGCGCTCGGTCGAGCTTGCCATGGTACACAGGGTGCGTACCTTCGTGCGGTCGTCCTTCGACGATCCCGATGCGCCCGGAATGGGGGATTTGCTCAATCCGCCCGGAACGCTTATTTGCGACGAGGAAGAGATCGTGGAACAGCAGGTCGTCACCGGAATTGCCTACGCCAAGGACGAAGCGCAGATTTCGCTGCGCCGCGTCGGCGACCGTCCAGGCGTCGCCGCCGGCATCTTCGGCCCGCTGGCCGAGGCCAACATCAATGTCGACATGATCGTCCAGAACATCTCCGAGGACGGCAAGTTCACCGACATGACCTTCACCGTGCCGTCCGGCGACGTCGACAAGGCGCTTGCCGTGCTGGAGAAGCTGAAGCCGGAAGTCGGCTACGATGTCGTGCAGTCGGAAGCCGGCATGTCGAAGGTCTCGGTCATCGGCATCGGCATGAGGAGTCACGCCGGCGTCGCCGCTACCGCTTTCAAGGCGCTGGCCGACAAGGCGATCAACATCCGTGCCATCACCACTTCCGAGATCAAAATCTCGATACTGATCGACGGTCCATATACGGAACTTGCAGTTCGTACTTTGCATTCCGTCTACGGTCTCGATAAGCAATAGCAAGAACTGAGTCAGTTGTTGCGTGAACGCCGGCCGCGGGAGAAACTGCGGCGGGCGAAATGCCCGTTGGAGAACAAGCCGCGATGCGTGATACGGCCAGTGGCCCGCGCGTTCTGCTCAAACGGCTTCGCGAGCTCATGCAGGAGCCGCTGGAGCCGCAGGAGCGGCTCGACCGCATCGTGCGCGACATCGCCTCCAACATGGTGGCCGAAGTCTGCTCGCTCTACGTGCTGCGCGCCGACTCGGTGCTCGAGCTCTACGCCACCGAGGGTCTGAATCCCAACGCCGTCCACCTGTCGCAGCTCCGGCTCGGACAGGGCCTGGTCGGCACGATCGCCGCCAGCGCGCGGCCGCTCAACCTGTCCAACGCGCAGGAGCACCCGGCCTTCGCCTACCTGCCGGAGACGGGCGAAGAGATCTACCATTCCTTCCTCGGTGTGCCGGTGCTGAGGGCCGGGCGCACGCTCGGCGTCCTGGTCGTCCAGAACAAGACCATGCGGCAGTACCGCGAAGACGAGATCGAGGCGCTGGAAACGACGGCGATGGTGATCGCCGAGATGATCGCCACCGGCGATCTCGCCCGCCTGACCAAGCCGGGACTGGAGCTCGACCTGCGCCGCCCGGTGAGCTTCACCGGCCTTTCCTTCAATGAGGGCGTCGGCCTTGGCCATGTCGTGCTGCACGAGCCGCGCATCGTCGTCACCAACCTCTTCAACGAGGATAGCGAGGAGGAGGTGCGCCGGCTGCAGTCCTCGCTCGGTTCGCTTCGGCTCTCCATCGACGACATGCTGGAGCGGCGCGAGGTCGCCTTCGAGGGCGAGCACCGCGAGGTGCTCGAGGCCTATCGCATGTTCGCCAATGACAGCGGTTGGGTGCGCCGGCTGGAAGAGGCGATCCGCAACGGCCTGACCGCGGAAGCCGCGGTCGAGAAGGTGCAGAGCGACATGCGCGCGCGCATGCTGCACATGACCGACCCTTATCTGCGTGAGCGGATGAGCGATTTCGACGATCTTGCCAACCGGCTCCTGCGCCAGCTGATGGGGCGCGGCCCGGAGGACGTCGCGGCTGCGTTGCCCAAGGACGCTATCATCGTCGCCCGTTCGATGGGCGCGGCCGAACTGCTCGACTATCCGCGCGACAAGCTGCGCGGCCTGGTGCTGGAGGATGGCGCCGCCACCAGCCACGTCGTCATCGTCGCGCGCGCCATGGGCATTCCCGTCGCCGGTCAGATGAAGGGCGCCGTTTCCATGGCGGAAAACGGCGATGCCATCATTGTCGACGGCGAGGAAGGCACGATCCATCTGCGGCCGCAGTCCGACCTGGAAGCCGCCTATGCCGAAAAGGTCCGTTTCCGGGCCCGACGGCAGGAGGTCTACCGCGAGCTGCGCAAGAAGCCGTCGCTCACCAAGGACGGTGTGCCGGTCGATCTCCTGATGAATGCCGGTCTGGCCGTCGACCTGCCGCAACTGACCGAGTCGGGCGCCGCCGGCATTGGGCTCTTCCGCACAGAGCTGCAGTTCATGGTCGCCTCGACCTTCCCGCGCGCCGAGGCGCAGGAGCGGCTTTACCGCGACGTGCTTGATGCCGCGCGCGGCAAGCCGGTCACCTTCCGCACCATCGATATCGGCGGCGACAAGGTGCTGCCTTACTTCAAGGGGGCGATCCAGGAGGAAAACCCGGCGCTCGGCTGGCGTGCGATCCGGCTAACGCTCGATCGTCCCGGCCTGCTCAGAACGCAGATCCGGGCGCTGCTGAAGGCCAGCGGCGGCCGCGAGCTGAAGCTGATGCTGCCGATGGTGACCGAGCTGTCGGAGATATCGCAGGCGCGCGAGATCATCGACCGCGAGGTCCGGCATCTGTCGCGCTTTGCCCATCACCTGCCCACCAGCCTCAAGCTCGGCGCGATGCTGGAAGTGCCCTCGCTCTTGTTCCAGCTCGACGAGCTGATGAAGGCGGTCGACTTCGTTTCGGTAGGTTCCAACGACCTCTTCCAGTTCATCATGGCGGTCGATCGCGGCAACACGCAGCTTGCCGACCGTTTCGACACGCTTTCGGCGCCATTCCTGCGGGTGCTGAAGACGATCGCCGATGCCGGCGCCCGCAACAACACGCCGGTGACGCTGTGCGGCGAGCTTGCAGGCAAGCCGATCTCGGCGATGGCGCTGATCGGCCTGGGCTTCCGCTCGATCTCGATGTCGCCGGCCTCGATCGGCCCGGTCAAGGCGATGCTGACCGAGCTGCCGCTGCAGGAGCTGAAAGACTTCTTCAAGGACAATCTGATGGCGCCCAGCCAGGGAACGCCGATGCGGGCGCTGCTGCAGGCGTTTGCCGACGACCGCTCCATACCGCTATAGCCATCCCACCATGATCAACCTGCCCCGCGACCGTATGGATCAAGTCGTCAAGCGTTTCGACATGCTCGAAGCGCAGATGGCGGCCGGACCCGCCGCCGATCAATATGTCAAGATGGCTTCCGAATATGCCGACATCCAGGAGATGGTGGGCAAGATCCGGGCGTTGCGCGCCGCCGAGCAGGAGCAGGCGGATCTCGAGGCGATGCTCGCCGACAAGGCGACCGACGCCGAGATGCGGGCCCTGGCCGAGGCGGACCTGCCTGAAGTGGAGACCCGCATCGAGGCGCTGCAGAAGGATATCCAGATCCTGCTCCTGCCCAAGGACGCGGCCGATGAGAGGAACGCGATCCTGGAAATCCGCGCAGGCACCGGCGGCGACGAGGCGGCGTTGTTCGCCGGCGATCTCTTCCGCATGTATGAGCGCTATGCCGCCTCGCGCGGCTGGCGCTTCGAGGTCGTTTCGGCCAGCGAGGGCGAGGTCGGCGGCTACAAGGAAATCATCGCCTCGGTGTCGGGCAAGGGCGTGTTCGCGCATCTGAAGTTCGAATCCGGTGTTCACCGCGTCCAGCGCGTGCCGGAGACCGAAGCGGGCGGGCGCATCCATACCTCGGCGGCGACGGTCGCCGTGCTGCCCGAGGCCGAAGAGGTCGATATCGAAATCCGGCCGGAGGATATCCGCATTGACACGATGCGCGCCTCGGGTTCCGGCGGCCAGCACGTCAACACCACCGACTCGGCGGTTCGCATCACCCATCTGCCGACCGGCATCATGGTGGTGCAGGCGGAGAAGTCGCAGCACCAGAACCGGGCGCGCGCCATGCAGATCCTGCGCGCGCGGCTTTACGACCTGGAGCGCAGCCGTGCCGATGAGGAGCGCTCGTCGTCGCGCAAATCGCAGGTCGGCTCGGGCGACCGGTCGGAGCGCATCCGCACCTACAACTTCCCGCAAGGGCGCGTCACCGACCACCGCATCAACCTCACGCTCTACAAGCTCGACCGGGTGATGATGGGCGAGCTCGACGAGGTCATCGACGCGTTGATCGCCGACCATCAGTCGAAGCTGTTAGCCGATATGAGCCTCGATGGCTGATCGATTGCCTGCCGCGCTCGGGCCGTTGTTGAAGGCGGCGCGCGAGCGTCTGGCCGCCGCCGGCATCGACGATCCGGCGCTCGATTCCCGGCTGATCGTCGAGCAGTTCTCCGGTACGACCCGCACCCAGGCCATTGCCGAACCGGGGCAAAAGGTGGGTTCGGCGGCGCTTTCGGCCATCGAAACGGCCCTGAGGCGTCGCGTCGCAGGCGAGCCGGTGCACCGCATCCTCGGTTATCGCGAATTCTACGGCTTGCGACTGTCGCTCTCACCGGAGACGCTCGAGCCGCGGCCGGACACCGAGACGCTGGTCGACGCCATTCTGCCTTTCGCCAGGACAACTGCCGAACGGCTGGGCGAATGCCGCATTCTCGACCTCGGCACCGGAACCGGCGCCATCGCGCTGGCCCTGCTCAACGCCGTTCCGGCCGCGATCGCGACCGGCGTCGATATTTCCGAGGGGGCGTTGGCAAAAGCGGCCGGAAATGCCCGGGATCTGGGGCTCGGCGGGCGCTTCAAAGCCTTGCATTCCAACTGGTTCGAAAAAGTTTCGGGCTCCTACCATGTAATTGCCTCGAACCCTCCCTATATACCCAGTCGAGAGATTGGAAATCTGCAGGACGAGGTCCGCGATTTCGACCCGCACCGAGCGCTGGACGGTGGTGCGGATGGTTTGGACCCCTACAGGGTCATCGCCGCTGAAGCGGCAGGATTTCTGGAAGCGCAAGGCAGAGTAGCGGTCGAGATCGGCCACACGCAGAAAAACGACGTAACCGGAATATTCGTGGCGGCAGGCTATGTGTTAACCGGGACACATCGCGACCTTGGCGGCAATGACAGAGTTCTGGTGTTCGAGCGGTGAAAGCCCTGATACAGCGCGAAAAAACCGCTTGGCAATATAAGGGAATGCAGTTAGGGTCCGGCTCAACCGGATGAGACGAAGCAGGCAGTGCTCCCAGCGATTCGGTTTTCCTTGGAAATAGCTGCCTTCTTGCGCAAACGACGCCCAAGCTTCGTGCGGGAATCGTCCGGCAAGTGATGTAACCGGAACAGGATGGCACGTGGCGCCAACGCAATTGATGCGGGCGAACGCCGGTGAAGAAACGAAACGGCTGGCTGCATGAGCGCCTCCGTTCGTGAAGAGTTTTTCGAAAATTCACTATGAAGAGAGTCTAATGAGGCCACAACAGCAGAACAGGCGCATGCGCGGTCGCAACAACAATGGCGGCGGTGGCAACAACAACAACCGCAAGGGGCCAAATCCCCTGACTCGCACCTACGAGAGCAACGGCCCGGACGTGAAGATCCGCGGGTCGGCTCAACAGATCGCCGAAAAATACGCCACACTCGCCCGTGACGCGCAGAGCTCCGGCGACAGGGTGATGGCGGAGAACTACCTCCAGCACGCCGAGCACTACAATCGCATCATTGCCGCCGCCCAGGCGCAGATGCCGATCCAGAACGCCCAGCAAAACCGCGACGACTTCGACGACGATCTCGATGAGGATCGTGACGAGTTCGATTCTGTCGGAAACACCAGCGGCAATGGAGCCGAGGCGCCGGCCCCGGCGAACGGCTCGGGGCCGCAGCCTGTGATTGAAGGCACGCCAGCGGAACTCGCCTACAACCAGGAAAACGGCCGCGACAACAACCGGCGCGACAATAACCAGCGCGACAACCGCGACAACAATGGCCGCGACCGGCATCGTGACCGCCGCAACGGCGGCTACGGCCAGTATGGCCAGAACGGTCAGCGTGGCGACAACGGCCAGCGCGGCGAGCATGGCGGCGGCCAGCAGTTCGACCAGAACCGGCGCAACGAGACCCCGGCGCAGCCCGAGGCCGCTGGAGAGGCCGGAACCCAGGCCGAACAGGCGCCGCAGTTCGACAGTTTCTCGCCGGCCGCGCTCGCCGCACAGGCCGAGCTCAACGAAGCCGCCATAGACAATGGTGGCGGTCGCCGGCCGCGGCGTCCGCGCCGCCCGCGTGGCAACTATGCCGACCAGGCCGGCAATGGCGAGCAGGGCGACCAGCCGCAGAGCGCAAGCCCCGAAAATGCGGGCGAAGCACACAACGCGACGAACAATGGCGGCGAGGCCGGCGCCAAGCCCGCCGAAGAGGCAAGACCGGCAACCGGGCCTGTCGCCAGCGAGCCGGCGCCGGTCGCCGGCGAAGCTCCCGGCGAGCCTGTGACCGCCGACGCCAACAACTGACACAAACGGCATTTCAGGCATTGCAGACGGCGGGGACATTTCCCCGCCGTTTTCGTTCGTGCGTAGCTAGGGCATTTCACCGTTTCACGGAAACGGTGAAATGCCCTAGCTCTTTGTTTTTACGCAATTCCGGACGGAAAACCGCTCACACTTTTCCTGGAATTGCTCTAACAGGCTGCGGAAAAACTCTTTCGTCTGGGGCCAGTCCGTGATTCGATTCCGCCGGAGAGATTGGAGGATGAGATGCGCGGTGGAGATGATGGGACGGAAGGGCTTTTTTCCTATGTGAGCTGCGAGGCTCGGGTTCCATCGGATCATCCGCTTCGAGCCATCCGGGCA
>NZ_SADP02001292.1:0-284 GCF_004010375.2 Mesorhizobium sp. M2E.F.Ca.ET.209.01.1.1
CTTGCCGGTTGAGGGTCCGGGCAACCGGCGCGACTTCGGGATCGATGTCGATGCTGTCAACCGTCGCGATGTCGAAGCGGGCGTCGTTGAAAAGCATTGCGGGCAATATGCCGTACCATCCACCCAAAACCCATATGCGCCCGAACCGGCCGCCGCAGCTTTCGAACAGCTTGTCGAGCGCCCACGTCTTGCAGGCGACCTGCTTGTGGTTGAAGGCGTTGGCGATGTCGGCCTGCGGATGCTTGGCGATGACGCGCGCCAGCCCTGCCACGAGCGGGTGGTTG
>NZ_SADP02001293.1:0-284 GCF_004010375.2 Mesorhizobium sp. M2E.F.Ca.ET.209.01.1.1
GCCCGGTCGATCTGGAACCGCCATGCCGGCACGCACATCCTGTTCTGGTCGAATTTCGCCGACGAGGCCTATGTCCGCGGCGTGGCGCGCATCGTGCCGCCGGGGTCGGTCTATGGCTACGTGCTGAAATCGGCCACCGAAGAAGGCATGCGCTCGGCGCTGCGCGGCGTGTTCCGCGAGGGTCACTGCATCATCGACCGCGAGATCCGCGGCATCCAGCATCGCGTCCAGGACCGCTTCGAGGGCATCACCGACGGCGAATATGAAAGCCTGATCGACATCGC
>NZ_SADP02001294.1:0-284 GCF_004010375.2 Mesorhizobium sp. M2E.F.Ca.ET.209.01.1.1
GCCGTTAGGGTGCCTGCATCCATCTTGGCGACTTCGCTCTCACCGGAGGCACGGGATCCCGGTCGGCGTCGCCTTGAACAGTGCTGCCGTCCCTTGCCAGACCGAGTGAGCAAATGGGGCCGAGGCGCTGCGGACAACAATGTCAGTTTGTATCCGAAGTTTATCCAGGTCGATTGGCGACGGACATTCAACCAAGGACGCTGACATGTCGTCGCGATTTGGACCCATTGTCGAGCACCATCAAATAACCGTGGAAGTGACCGTGCGTTGATTTGTCTGCGTTC
>NZ_SADP02001295.1:0-284 GCF_004010375.2 Mesorhizobium sp. M2E.F.Ca.ET.209.01.1.1
GTTGAGTTCGCCCAGGCTGGCGACGTCGTATTGCGCCGCCGATGCCATCCCTGGAAACAGGCAGGCGACCGCCGCGCCGTTCACACCCGCAAGGAGCGTGCCGTCCCAAATGCGCCGAAGCGCGCCGCCGTTCGCCTTCATCAGTCTGCCCCGCTCGAAACTCTGCTGCCTGCCATGCCCAATGTCGCGGTTCGGGTGGCTCGCGCCGAACCAAACCGGCAATAGGTTAACTCCGGGTTTGATTCCTGTCTCGCAGTTGATGCGTTCGTTACTGATTTTTTTCT
>NZ_SADP02001296.1:0-283 GCF_004010375.2 Mesorhizobium sp. M2E.F.Ca.ET.209.01.1.1
TTTCGCGGTTAGCGGAAGGCTGCGGCAAACAGAAAGGCGACTGCGGCCACGACGACCAGCGCCACGATGACCAGGACCGGCCCGTTCCTGCGCGGCTCAAGGCCTGGGGCGTTCTCCGGAGGTCGCATCGCGTTGGCAAAACTCGCCTGGTTGGTGAAGTTCGGTTTGTGCGGCGCGGCCGGCGCAGCGGAGGTCGGGACATCGCCCGCCTCGGCGTCCGCTTCCTGCGGTGCTGCCGCCGGGTCGAAGCCCGGGGTCTTGTCCTGCGCCCTGCCGGCCTGGA
>NZ_SADP02001297.1:0-261 GCF_004010375.2 Mesorhizobium sp. M2E.F.Ca.ET.209.01.1.1
ATAGCGATCGCGTCAGGACGAAGGTCGTCGACGCAGTCGATGCTGTCGTCGGCGTCGCGATCAATGACCTCGGGCTCGCCGTCATAGATCGCTTCCGGAAGAAGAGAGATCGCTTCGGAAAGAGCCTGCTCGAGGTCGACGCCTTGGCGCGGCAGACAGGTGTAAGTATCGCCGAAGGGACCGGACTTCGTGGCGTGGCTGCCGAGCACGAAATCGGAGTGCCTCGCGAACCAGCGGTTCAAGCGGATCGCGCTATCGTCG
>NZ_SADP02001298.1:0-283 GCF_004010375.2 Mesorhizobium sp. M2E.F.Ca.ET.209.01.1.1
CGCTCCATCGAGGTGCGGGAAGGACAGCGTGTGAAGGCCGGTCAGTTGCTGGCCCGGCTCGACGCCACCTTTGCCTCTGCCGATCTCGCGGCATTGGCCACCCAGGTCGCGACCCTTGAAGCCGAAGTTGCGCGCTTGAAGGCGGAGGCCGATGGAAAGCCTTTCAGCTATGACGGGCTCGACCCGAGCTGGACGCTGCAGGCCTCGATCTTCGATCGCCGCAAGGCGGTGTATGATGCCAAGCTGGAAAGCTTCGACCGGCAGAGTGACGAGCTCACGTCAG
>NZ_SADP02001299.1:0-231 GCF_004010375.2 Mesorhizobium sp. M2E.F.Ca.ET.209.01.1.1
GCCGGCCGCTGGCCGGCAACCTCATGAACCCTCGGCGGGAACCTGCAATTGCCGGCCAGCGGCCGGCACTACCCCCTGCCGCGTCCACCCGAACCGCTGCGCGGCCCAGATCTCCAGCGCCACCAGCAGTGCGACGGCCAGCAGCGGCAACAGCAGCCCGAAGTACACGCCGGGCATCATGCCGTTGATCTGCGCTTTCACCAGCCGCAGCACGCCATGGGTGTGCAACAG
>NZ_SADP02001300.1:0-283 GCF_004010375.2 Mesorhizobium sp. M2E.F.Ca.ET.209.01.1.1
CCCGAAACCCGCCTCGAGCAGCGGTGCGACGCCGAGGTGCTCGATCGGATCAGTCACGACGATCACAATTATAAGGCCGATCGCGTCGTGGCCTATGCCTTCGCCACGCCGCAGATGAGCGCCGACGCCATCAAAAGCTCCGGCGCAGCCTTCCGCAGCAAAGGTCAGTGGTATCGGCTGAAGTTCAAATGCCAGACCGCGCCGGACCATATGGAAGTGCTGCAGTTCCTCTACAAGATCGGCGACGAGATCCCGGAAGCCGATTGGGCCAAATATAATCTCT
>NZ_SADP02001301.1:0-283 GCF_004010375.2 Mesorhizobium sp. M2E.F.Ca.ET.209.01.1.1
GCGAAAATTGAAGGTCGGGCCGCCCATCCCGGTGGTGACGCCGGCATCGACCTGGAATTTGACCTGTGGATCATCGACTGAGCACCAGATGCCGCCGGTGGCGAACGCCGTGCCGGCCGACAGGAACAGTATCGTCACGCAGATGATCGTCCGCATTTCCCTTGCCCAATTGCCGTCCACATTGGCGCCGACTTCGCACGGAGCGTCAAGCGCCGCCGGCCAAGGCTGAGCCAATGCAGAACAGACGCACGGCCAATTGCCGTTGCGGAGGTGGATTGGCTAA
>NZ_SADP02000128.1:0-521 GCF_004010375.2 Mesorhizobium sp. M2E.F.Ca.ET.209.01.1.1
GTCCGAGTGCCATTTCGGCGCCTTGGCGCAGAGCTTCAGGCCCCAGGCGTCGACCGCCTTGCGCACGCCTTCGCCGAGGCGATGGTGGCGCGCAAAGATATTCTCAAGCCCTTCATCGGCGATCAGGTCGAGCGAGGCACGCAGGCCGCGCAGCAGCTGCGTTGCCGGCGTGTAGGGAAAATAGCCGGCATCGTTGGCGCGGATCATGTCCTCGAACGAGAAATAGCAGCGCCGATGGGTCGCCTCTCTAGAGGCGGCGATGGCTTTTTTGCTGACCGATAAGAATCCGAGACCCGCAGGCATCATGAAGCCCTTTTGGGAACCGCTGACGGCGAAGTCGACACCCCATTCTTCCTGTCGGAAATCGATTGAGCCGATCGATGACACACCGTCGACGAAGAGAAGCGCAGGATGACCAATCGCGTCGAGTGTGGCACGGCAACCAGCGACATCACTGGTCACGCCGGTGGCGGTTCCGTTTTGCGTACAGAACAAAGCTTTGACATGGTGCCCATTATCGA
>NZ_SADP02001302.1:0-283 GCF_004010375.2 Mesorhizobium sp. M2E.F.Ca.ET.209.01.1.1
GCTGGGAGCTGGTCACGCAACGGCTTGCCGAACTGCTGCAGATGCAGGCGCGGCTCGCCGGCATTGCCGCTCCGGAGGCCGAACCGCCGCCGGTGATGATCCACCGGCTCGAGCGCAACCCCTACGGCGTCGGCTTGCATTCGCTTGGCGGCAGGCTTGGTTTTGTCATTCCGCTCGCCCTGCTGGCAGCGTTCGCGCTCGGCTATATCGTCGGCACGCTATAGAACGTCGCCTTCGGCCATGGCTTCGATCGTCGGCCGCATCATCCCTTCTCAAAACTGAG
>NZ_SADP02001303.1:0-283 GCF_004010375.2 Mesorhizobium sp. M2E.F.Ca.ET.209.01.1.1
GTCGTCGAAAACGTCTGGCCTGGGCATCTGATCGTCATCGAATTCCCGGACGGGCAGCGTGTGCGGGACTGGTACCGGTCGCGCCCCTACCAGGAGATCCTCGCATTGCGCACCGACAATTCCCAATCCGACGTGATCTTCGTTGACGGCGTCGAGCATCCGCACAAGGCTACGGATGTGCTTGGCTGAGGGAATTGGCTTGATGCGGACGATTCGCGGCGACCTGCTGCAGCTTGCGCTCGACGGCGCGTTCGACGCGATCGTGCATGGTTGCAATTGCCAA
>NZ_SADP02001304.1:0-283 GCF_004010375.2 Mesorhizobium sp. M2E.F.Ca.ET.209.01.1.1
GTGGATCAGCCCGCCGGGACACAGCGCATTCGACGCGCTGCGCGAAGCCCAGTCACTGGCCCCCCGCGACGCGCGGGTGAAGGCCGCTGCCGCGCGCCTGCTGCCCGCCAGTCGCCGCTGCTTCGACGACAATCTGCGGCAGAACCGCGTACAGGCCGCAGGTGCCTGCCTGCAGGCCTGGCAGACCCTGTCACCGACTGCGTCGGGGTTGCCCTCGGCGCGGCTGCGCCTGGCCCAGCGCTGGCTGGCGATCGGCAGCGAACGGCTCGGCAGCGGAGATCGG
>NZ_SADP02001305.1:0-283 GCF_004010375.2 Mesorhizobium sp. M2E.F.Ca.ET.209.01.1.1
ACCAGCACCGCCGACAAAAGCAGCGACAGCGACCCCATGAAAGGAATGGCAAACAGGAGCTTCGCCGCCGCCAGCACCACCACCACCTGCACGGCGCCTACCACCAGATAAGGCAGCACCTTGCCCATCATGATCTCCAGCGGGCTCGACGGCATGGCGAGGAGGTTCTCCATCGTGCCGCGCTCGGTCTCGCGCGTCAGCGCGATCGAGGTCATCATCACCATCGTCATCTGCAGGATGACGCCGAGCAGGCCGGGAACGATGTTGTATTGCGAGATGCCCT
>NZ_SADP02001306.1:0-283 GCF_004010375.2 Mesorhizobium sp. M2E.F.Ca.ET.209.01.1.1
CTCAGCCGGTGCGGCTTGAGATAGGGCTCGATCATCGCCCGCATCGGCGCGAAGTCGGCCGGCTCCTTGGCCAGGCAGATGAAGACATAGCCGGCGACGCTTTCGCAGGCGACCGGCTTCAGCCCGAACTGGCTCTTGTCGAACCCCTCGGCCATCTGGCGGGCGAACAGCAGGCGCCCGTCCAGCTCATAGGTCCACTGGTGATAGGGACAGACCAGTTTGGCGGCCATGCCCTTGTCGCTGTTGCAGACGCGGCTGCCGCGATGGCGGCAGGAATTGTGGA
>NZ_SADP02001307.1:0-283 GCF_004010375.2 Mesorhizobium sp. M2E.F.Ca.ET.209.01.1.1
GCCCGTGCAGGCCTGGCTCTTGATCGTGCTCGCCGGCGCGACACTGATCTGCGTTGCCGGATGGCCGATCGCGGCATGGCTGGAACGCCGGGCGGATGCCGATGCAAGTCGCCGCATCTTCGGCCGTCAGGGCCGTTGAACCGCGAAAGACCATTTCCCACATGATCGTGAATGACCGGGCGTGCCCGCCGACGGTCCGCAAATGGACGATCGCTGCCGCCCGTGGCAAAATGCGGACTTAAGCTCGATCGCGAAACAGTCGGTTCGAATGCCTGAAATCGCC
>NZ_SADP02001308.1:0-283 GCF_004010375.2 Mesorhizobium sp. M2E.F.Ca.ET.209.01.1.1
GCGCGGCGCTCTTCATTTCAGCCGCGCTGCTCGCGACGGTTGCCGGGCATCTCGCCGGCAATCCCGGCGAAGTGTCCGCCGTCACCTTGCCGCTCGGCCTGCCCTGGACCGGCGCCCGGTTCCGTCTCGACGGCCTGTCTGCGTTCTTCCTCGTCGTCGTCAACCTGGGCGGCTCCATCACCAGCCTCTCCGGTCTTGGCTACGGCCGGCATGAGGCCACGCCACGTCGCGTGCTGCCGTTCTATCCGGCGTTCCTCGCCGGCATGAACCTCGTCGTGCTCGC
>NZ_SADP02001309.1:0-282 GCF_004010375.2 Mesorhizobium sp. M2E.F.Ca.ET.209.01.1.1
CATCCTCTATCGTGACTATCGATCGGTCAATTGCCGAACTTGTAGCTCAACCTCGCCATGACGACGTCGGCCCTGGCCTTGACCTTGTATGTCTCCGGATTGTTTCCGAGCGAACCGTTGTCGAACACAGTGGGTCCGGTGCTGGTCTTGGAGCCGAGATCGATATGCGTGTAGTCGACGCCGAGGCTCAGCTTGTCGGTGAGGGCATAGTCGATGCCAGCGCCGATGGCATAGCCAGCATCGAAGTCGAACAGGCTTTCCATCAATTCGGCATAATCCTTG
>NZ_SADP02001310.1:0-282 GCF_004010375.2 Mesorhizobium sp. M2E.F.Ca.ET.209.01.1.1
GCGCGTCGGCGAAGGTGCGGGCGGCCGACAGCTTGATCCTGCCGCGAACGTCGCCGGAAGACTGGCGCACCGTCTCGGCGAGGCTGTCGACTTCGCGCACGATTTCCGAGGCCCGCTGATAATAGGTATGGCCGGCTTCGGTGAGCGAGAACTGGCGCGTGGTGCGGTTCAAAAGCAGCGCGCCGAGCTCGTCTTCCAGCTCGCGCACGTATTTCGACAGCAGCGCCTTGGAACGGCCGATCTTGCGACCCGCGGCCGAAAAGCCTTCCGCCTCGACCACGT
>NZ_SADP02001311.1:0-282 GCF_004010375.2 Mesorhizobium sp. M2E.F.Ca.ET.209.01.1.1
GCGGATGGTTCCGTATGGTCCGAAATCCGAGACGATCCGGTCGCCATGCCGGCATTCGACCGGCCGGATGAAGGAACCCGACAGCACCACCTGTCCGGCCTCTATCTGCATGCCGTATTGGTGGAGCCGGTTGGCGAGCCAGACAATGCCCTTGGCCGGATGGTCAAGCACGCCGGCGCCGAGCCCCGTCTCCTCGACCGCGCCATTGCGCGAGACGATGGCGCCCATCCAGCGCAAGTCCGCCTCGCGCGGGCCGGCCGCGCGGCCGCCGACGACAATGCC
>NZ_SADP02000129.1:0-516 GCF_004010375.2 Mesorhizobium sp. M2E.F.Ca.ET.209.01.1.1
CTCTTCCGATCTCCGAGATCCGAGATCCGAAGCGCGCGCATTGACGCCGCTGGCACCTGGCTCGATGCCGGGTTCGAGCAACCTGGCATAGCCCGGCCGGTAGCCGGTGGCGAAGAGGATGGCGTCGAATTCGCCGTGGCCGCCATCGACAAAACGGGCACCGCGTTCCGAGATTTCGGCGATGTCGGGCGCCACCTTGATCGCGCCTTCGCGGATCTTGCCGATCGTGCCGACATCGATCACCGGAATGCGCGACGCAAGGGCGATCTGTTGCAGCAATCCCTGCTTCGGCCGTCTGAGCCCAAATTTCTCCAGCCTGCCCAGCACAAGGTCGAGAATGAGGGGGAACAGGGAGTCATTGATGCGCCGCGGCCCGAGCCGCGTCGCCATGCCGACCATTTGGATCGGCACGCCGAACAGTTCGCGCGGCACGATGTGAACGCCGTCGCGCACCGAGATCGTCGGCCGGGCACTGCCTTCCGCCAGATCGAGCGCAATCTCGGCACCGGTGTTGCC
>NZ_SADP02001312.1:0-282 GCF_004010375.2 Mesorhizobium sp. M2E.F.Ca.ET.209.01.1.1
AGAGAATTCTTGCAGCAGCGCGTCGACCTGGCCGGCTGGTGGTGGTGGCGGAAAACCACACGTGTATAGGCGGACTGGGGGAAGGTGTGGCATCCCTGCTGATGCGCGAGGGTGTGACCCCGGTCTTTCGCCAGATTGCCCTTCCCGATGAGTTTCTCGATGCCGGGGCTCTGCCGACGCTCCACGATCGCTACGGGGTATCGACAGCTGAGGTCGTGCGCCGTATTCGCGAATGGACGAGTAAGTGAAGTAGGAGTTCGGCTCTGCTGTGCTTAGGGTTCG
>NZ_SADP02001313.1:0-282 GCF_004010375.2 Mesorhizobium sp. M2E.F.Ca.ET.209.01.1.1
CGGAGGAGTTGGAGGCGCGTGGCAAGCGCAACGAGCAGGCGCCGTTCAATGCCGACGACCTGTTCTTCGCCGTCTTCATCAGCATCTGGGCGATCATTTTCTTCGGCAGCATCGCGGCCTCGGTCCTGCCGCCGATCTTCGGCCAGAAGCTCGGGCCCGGACGCTATCGCTGGCTCGGCATGACCTTCGAGCCGCACCGGCGGTCCTCATCCGGGGGCGGCTGGTCGTCCGGAAGCTCCGGCGGCGGCTGGTCTTCGGGTGGCGGCGGTGGCGGAGATCGGA
>NZ_SADP02001314.1:0-282 GCF_004010375.2 Mesorhizobium sp. M2E.F.Ca.ET.209.01.1.1
TTTTCCGGCGTGCCCTGGAAGACCGACAAGCCAAACGCGCCTTCGGCGAGGTAGAGAAACAGCGTCGCGACGGCGAGGCGCAGGCCGAAGGGCGAGGCGATCAGCAGCACGGCGAGCGTCTGCAGCGAAATGTCGACCGGGCCGAGCACCACTTTGGTCTTGGCCGAAAGCGTCAGCAGCAGGGTTACGGCAAGCGCCAGGAAGAGCTGGGTCGCGAGCCGCGCGGCGCCCCGCTCCGGCAGAGTGAGAGAAACGAGCGGACGCATCGTGGTTGCAATTGCC
>NZ_SADP02001315.1:0-282 GCF_004010375.2 Mesorhizobium sp. M2E.F.Ca.ET.209.01.1.1
CGATTGTCGCCAGCAACGTCAAACAGGGCACGCTAGACGGTTTCGACGCCGGCGAGGGCGTGGCGATCGGCAAGCGCATGGCCGAGAATCTCGGCCTCACGCTTGGCGACACCATCACCCTGATCTCTCCCGATGGCGACGTGACGCCGCTCGGCACTACCCCGCGCATGAAGGGCTACAAGGTCGCCGCGATCTTCGAGGTCGGCATGTCGGAATATGACAGTTCCATCGTCTACATGCCGTTTTCGGAAGCCCAGCTCTATTTCAACATGGATGGGCGGG
>NZ_SADP02001316.1:0-282 GCF_004010375.2 Mesorhizobium sp. M2E.F.Ca.ET.209.01.1.1
GCGCCGAATGTGCCGAGCTTCAGCGAGAGGTTTCCGGTGCCGCATGTCGGGCAGATGCGCGGGTTGGAGCCATCCTCGCGCTCCGGGAAGACCAGCGGCGCGAGCTCGTCATTGAGGGCGTCGAGCACGTCGGTGACGCGCAGTTCCTTGATGTCGTCGACTGCGCCGGAGAAATCCTTCCAGAAGTCGCGCAGAACATCCTTCCAGGCGAGCTTGCCGTCGGAAATCTCGTCGAGCTTTTCCTCCAGCGAGGCGGTGAAGTCGTATTCGACATAGCGTTCG
>NZ_SADP02001317.1:0-282 GCF_004010375.2 Mesorhizobium sp. M2E.F.Ca.ET.209.01.1.1
GCAGAAGCCAGTTGGGATTCACCTCGTCGATCGTCACCTCCCCATTCGGCAGTTCGGGAAAGGCCGCAGCAAGGGCAGCAAAGCTGGCATTTGTCGCGCCGGGCGTTACCGAATGCCGGCGGCACCGGCGTGCTCGTCTATGGCAATGCGCGCGAGCTTTGCCTCGGCGTCGAAGTGGTGCTGCCGACCGGCGAGGTCTTCGACGATTTGCGCAAATTGAAGAAGGACAACACCGGCTACGATCTGAAGAACCGTAAGCGCGCCCGGAGAATATCCACCGTA
>NZ_SADP02001318.1:0-251 GCF_004010375.2 Mesorhizobium sp. M2E.F.Ca.ET.209.01.1.1
ATCAGTTCGAAAGGCGATCTGCACGGGTTTTAATTACAGCAGAGCATCTTGGGTCATTCCGGTCCTGGTTCCGGGCTCAGGATCCGAAACATGCATTCCGCCCGCTCCCAGTCCTCGGGTGTGTCGATGTCTTGCACACGATGACGTGGCAACAACACTGGGACGCTGCCTTGCCCGAACACGGGCTTGTTTTTGAGCCAAGCCTCGGAGCGGCCCCAGTAGAATTGACCCGCATCGTGCCAGGCCTCCTC
>NZ_SADP02001319.1:0-282 GCF_004010375.2 Mesorhizobium sp. M2E.F.Ca.ET.209.01.1.1
CGAACGGGCGCGGCTGACGGCCGCGGTCGGCGACCAGGCGGCGGAGAAGAGACGTCTTGGCATGCTGCTCGAAGCCAAGCAGAAGCTCGAGGCCGACACGAAGGCGCAGATGGCGGCCGAACAGCAGCGTTCCGAGCAATTGGCGGCCAAGGCCAGCAGCCTGAAGGATCTGATCGCCTCGCTCGAAGCGCAGGCGGACAAGAACCGCAAGGCCGCGGATGCCGCGAAGGCAGCCGCCGCGGGTCAGGCCGGCGGTACCCAGCCCGGAGGCGACCAGACGGC
>NZ_SADP02001320.1:0-282 GCF_004010375.2 Mesorhizobium sp. M2E.F.Ca.ET.209.01.1.1
GGGCTGGCGGCGGCCGCCGCGCTGGACCGGCTGCTCGGCGCCGAACCGATCGCGTCGACGACCTTGCCGGTGCTCGACCGGTTGCGCCTGACATTGCCGGCGCATGGCCTCGTCGCCATCGTCGGCTCGAGTGGATCGGGCAAATCGACGCTTCTGCGCCGTCTCGCCGGGCTCGAGCCGGGCGCCATGCCGACGCCGGGAACCCGTTCGCTGGCCAATGCCGGTCTTGGCCTTGTCCTGCTCGTCCTTGAGCTTCTTGGCGAAATCCTGGTTGTTCTTGGC
>NZ_SADP02001321.1:0-282 GCF_004010375.2 Mesorhizobium sp. M2E.F.Ca.ET.209.01.1.1
CGTGTCCGCCAAGGACATGCATTACACCACCAGCGACGGCCGCAAGGTGCTCGACGGCACGGCTGGCCTCTGGTGCGTCAACGCCGGCCACTGCCGGCCGAAGATCACCGAAGCGATCCAGAACCAGGCCGCCGAGCTGGATTACGCGCCGGCTTTCCAGATGGGCCATCCCATCGTGTTCGAGCTGGCGAACCGCCTGGTCGATATCGCGCCGAAGGGCATGGACCATGTCTTCTTCACCAATTCCGGTTCGGAATCGGTCGAGACGGCGCTGAAGATGGC
>NZ_SADP02000130.1:0-516 GCF_004010375.2 Mesorhizobium sp. M2E.F.Ca.ET.209.01.1.1
GGCCGCATTACCACCTTGATGCAGCCATCCTGCTTGTCGCGGAAGGTCTTGTAGAGGTCGGGACCGGCGTCGAGATCCGCCCTGTGGGTGATGACGAAGGAGGGATCGATCTCGCCCTCCTGAACCTTGGCCAGGAGCGGTTCCAGGTAGCGCTGCGTATGTGTCTGACCCATCCGGAAGGTGAGCCCCTTGTTCATGGCGGCGCCAAACGGGATATGGTCGAGAAGTCCGACATAGACGCCGGGAACGGAGACCGTACCGCCCTTGCGGCAGCAGTAGATCGCCTCGCGCAGCACATGCGGTCTGTCGGTGCCGAGATAGACGGCTGCCTTCACTTTGTCGACCATGGCGTCGAAGCTGGCGCCCGGATCGGATTCGGTACCGACGCAATCGATGCAGCGGTCCGGGCCACGACCGCCGGTCATCGCCATCAGGGCGTCATAGATGTCGGAATTGCTGAAATCGAGCGTCTCGGCCCTGCCGTGGTCGCGGGCCATGGCGAGCCGCTCGGGAACC
>NZ_SADP02001322.1:0-282 GCF_004010375.2 Mesorhizobium sp. M2E.F.Ca.ET.209.01.1.1
CGAAGTGATGCGCGGCGCCTTTGCCGGCGTGCCCAAGGGGCAGTTGGAAGCGGCCCGCGCCTTCGGCATGAGCCGCTGGAAGATTTTCCGGCGCATCTGGCTGCCACAAGCCTTCTACAGGGCGCTGCCAACGCTGACCGGCGAGACCGTGCTGCAGCTGAAATCGACGCCGCTGGTGGCGACGATCAGCGTGATCGATATCTTCGCGGTCTCGTCCAAGGTGCGGCAGGACACCTACCTCACCTACGAGCCCCTGCTGCTCTTGGCGTTGATCTATATGGC
>NZ_SADP02001323.1:0-282 GCF_004010375.2 Mesorhizobium sp. M2E.F.Ca.ET.209.01.1.1
CTTTTCTCCAAGCACCAGCAGGGCATCCGCGATCCACGCGCCCTTTCCTTCGGCGCAGACGATCAGCGGGTTGATGTCGAGTTCCTCGATCTCGCCTTCGTTCTTCTGCACGAAGTCGGCAATGCCGGCGATGGCATCGATGGCGGCCGCGACATCGGCTTTCGGCCGGCCGCGATAGCCTTCGAGGAGAGGATAGAGCTTGAGCCCACGCAATGCCGCCTCGATATCGTCCCGTGTCGCCGGCAACATGAGCGTCACGCTGTCGCGCAACAGCTCGACCAG
>NZ_SADP02001324.1:0-282 GCF_004010375.2 Mesorhizobium sp. M2E.F.Ca.ET.209.01.1.1
CTTCACTGTATCCGTCGGTGGCTTCTGGTTGCCCCAGAAGGCGGGGTTGCCGACGTTTTCCTTGGTGATCGCCGCACCCGGGATCTTGATATTCGGGCCCCAGGCCTCCTTGGTCACCACCGATTTCAGGCCGAGTACGTCATAGTCGCCGGGGTTGATCTCCTGCTTGTGGGCGATCTTGTCCATGGACATGGCGACGGCTGCCGCTTGCGCGTAGAGCGGTTGCTCGACCTCGACGTTCAGCCAGCCCTTGCGGATCAGGTCGAGGCCGACCGGAGCGCC
>NZ_SADP02001325.1:0-282 GCF_004010375.2 Mesorhizobium sp. M2E.F.Ca.ET.209.01.1.1
CCTCGATCGCCAGCAGCGCGGTCGAGGCCGGCTATGCCGACCAGGCGCATCTGATCCGCGAAAGCCGGCGGCTGACCGGCGCGACGCCGCCAGCACTGGGATAGAAGACTGCACGCGCCCTATTCGCCGGCCAGCCAATCGAGCGCCCAGCGCGAGGGTTGCCGGACGGCGAGCGCCTTGTGCAGGGCGGGCAACAGGACCTTCAACTCGCCTTCCAGCGTGTAGGGCGGATTGACCACCACGAGGCCGCTGCCGTCGAGGCTGGGCTCGTCCGAGGCAGGC
>NZ_SADP02001326.1:0-282 GCF_004010375.2 Mesorhizobium sp. M2E.F.Ca.ET.209.01.1.1
CTGAAAGCCAAGGCGAGCGCGAAGGCCGAAGGTGAATGGTCTGTCGTCAAGCGTACCGACGGGACCCACATGTGGGCCTATGACGGCAACCCGGTCTACACCTTCATCAAGGACAAGAAGGCCGGCGATATGAACGGCGAAGGCGTCGCCGGCGCCTGGCACGTCGCCAAGGCTGACTGAATCTGCCCTCGCCACCGCCTGGCTGGAGGGTGGCTGCCGGGTCCTTGGCGATCCGGCAGCCGGCGGTCCTTTTCGACCTGAGCCGGCTCGACGATCGCCTTG
>NZ_SADP02001327.1:0-282 GCF_004010375.2 Mesorhizobium sp. M2E.F.Ca.ET.209.01.1.1
CAGCGCCCTGCCGTCGCGCCAGGGCACGGAGCGCAGGATGGCGTCGATAGGAAATTCCTGTCCGTCGCGCGTCTTCAGCCGCAGAGCCCGGTCGCTGCCGTCGAAAGCGCCGTCATCGGCATAAGGATCGGCAAACAAAGCGCCGAGGCCACCCGCTTCCTCCAGGTCCTCCAGCGTCTCGTATCCGGTCAGGTCCAGGAATTCGTCGTTGGCAAAGTGCAACTAGTCGCCGGAATGGATGATCAGCGGCAAAGGCAGCTTGCCGAGCAGAGATGTATCATG
>NZ_SADP02001328.1:0-282 GCF_004010375.2 Mesorhizobium sp. M2E.F.Ca.ET.209.01.1.1
CGGCAATCCAGATCCTTGCGGAGAAGTTTCCGGGGCATCCGATCGACGTCGCCACCTCACGGCTCGCCGCGCCGCTGGCGCGGCTAATGCCGCATATTCGCAAGACATGGATCGTCGAGAAGCACTGGAAGCCTGGGCTGAAAGAGCGGGCTGGCCTGGCGCGCGAAATCCGCAAGGAGGACTACCAGGCGGCCTATATGCTCACCAGCAGCACCAAGGCCGCGCTGGTGCCATGGCTGGCCGGCATACCGGAGCGCATCGGCTATCCGCGCGAATTCCAGT
>NZ_SADP02001329.1:0-282 GCF_004010375.2 Mesorhizobium sp. M2E.F.Ca.ET.209.01.1.1
CCCGAATGCGGTACCCTGCACGAGGTCGAGGCGGCGGCGCCCGGCTATCCGATCGTGCATGATTTCGAGCCGGACCTCGAAGGCTTCTATCGCGACTGGCTGGGCAAGCCGCTGGAGCCGTCAAGCAAGGGAGGTTGATGGCGATGGGCGGGGAGGTTATGCAGCCGTCTGATCCCGGAGGTGCTCGATGACCAATCTGTCCGGCCGCAGCGCGATCGTCACCGGCGGTTTTTCCGGCATGGGTTTCGCCATCGCCGCCGCGCTCGCCCAGGCCGGGGCAAG
>NZ_SADP02001330.1:0-282 GCF_004010375.2 Mesorhizobium sp. M2E.F.Ca.ET.209.01.1.1
ACGAAACAGCCGCCTCTGCTGATCGAGGCGCGCGACGCCAAGCGCATGGTCCTGGTGGAATTCCCGTCGCTTGAGATCGCCAAGGCCTGCTACGCCGACCCCGCCTATGAGGAAGCCATGCGCTTCGCGCGCAAGGCGTCGAATCGCGTGCTCGTGATGTTCGAGGGGGATCTCGGGTAACTGCCGTAGGCAGCGCTGCGGAGAATACTGTTGCCAGACGGGGACTGACTTATTGGTTGGATGGTGGGCGTGACAAGGATTGAACTTGTGACCCCTGCAATG
>NZ_SADP02001331.1:0-282 GCF_004010375.2 Mesorhizobium sp. M2E.F.Ca.ET.209.01.1.1
GCCAGATGATCAGGCCGTTTCGCGACGAGGTCGAGCGTTACGGCCACTACAGCCTGGCTGCGGAGTCGATGTACGACCACCCCTTCCAGTGGGGATCCAAACGCACCGGGCCAGATCTCGCCCGGGTTGGTGACCGTTATTCGAATGCCTGGCACGTCGCGCACCTTGCCGACCCACGCTCGGTGGTGCCGGAATCGGTCATGCCGAGCTATGCCTTCCTGAAGGACGCGCAGATCGAGGTGAAGGATTTCTCTACGCACCTGATCGCCAACAGGCGTGTCG
>NZ_SADP02000131.1:0-485 GCF_004010375.2 Mesorhizobium sp. M2E.F.Ca.ET.209.01.1.1
GAACGGTTCCGGTGCCGGATCGGGATCGGTGGGCGCAGGCTGCAAGCGCCCGCCAGTGTCGCCGCGTGGGATGGCATCGGCATCCACCGTCTCCAGCCGCCCCAGCGGAAAACTCAGCGCATGCACCATTTCAAGCGTGTCGGTTATGTGGAGGTGATGCGCGAAGGTCTCGGCCCAGTCCTCCCATGGGTGCGAGGTGGCGTAGGCCGAGATGTGGTTTTGCTGCCAGTCGGGCGCGGCGCCGTTGGCGTAGTAAGCCTTAAGCGCCTGTTCGTAGTCGGCGCGTTCGTCGCCGAACAAAGCGCGAAAGGCCTCCAGCCCTTGCGGATCGTCGCGGATAAGCCGATCCCAGTAATAATGGCCGAGCTCGTGGCGGAAATGACCGAGCAAGGTGCGGTAATTCTCGCCCATCTCGATCCGCCGCCTTTCACGCTCGGCCGAATCCGCCTCGGCGACGTTGAGCGTGATCAGGCCATTGTCGTGGC
>NZ_SADP02001332.1:0-282 GCF_004010375.2 Mesorhizobium sp. M2E.F.Ca.ET.209.01.1.1
GGGAAAAGCATGTGCGGTCCGGATCAGCCGGTGGGCGCAATTGCGCCGGCGTCTTCGGCCGAGGCGGCAAGATCGTCGCGGGCCTTGCGGGCAAGCCTTTTCGTCGAGCGCGTGGGGGTGTCGTCAAACAGTTCGGCCGCCTCGGCAAGGCACGTCTTCTTCAGGCTCTTTTCCGAACGCTTGAGCAGCTTGCCGAGAAGTTTCGTATCCTCGGGCGGTCCCAGCGGCTCGTCGTCCGCCTCGAGCAACGCACGCATGACGAACACATCATGCAGTTCGCCG
>NZ_SADP02001333.1:0-281 GCF_004010375.2 Mesorhizobium sp. M2E.F.Ca.ET.209.01.1.1
GGCCGGAGAGATCGATCTCGACAAGGCAAGGCAAGCATTCCTGCTCTTCGCGAGGAAGGCGGGGATCGAGTGGACCGGCGCCGATCCGGTGGCGGTGCTGCGCGAGGCGAAGATCAGGCGCAACCGGGCACGCGAAAGCCCCACACGGCAGCGAGCGCAGCACCCGATGGATCGCTGAGCTCGGCTGGGCCGACCGGTGATTTTCGGCTGATGGCCGCTGTCAGTTCGGCGTCGATTCGCCCAGCGGCTCGGTGACGAAGGACGCGGCGATCAGATCGTCC
>NZ_SADP02001334.1:0-251 GCF_004010375.2 Mesorhizobium sp. M2E.F.Ca.ET.209.01.1.1
GTGTTCGGCAGGCCCGTCGATCTAAGCCACGTCACGCTTACCGGTGTTGCCGTGGCCGTAACCTCGCTCGTGCTGGCCTTGGCCGGATTGCTGATTTTCGCGGCGCTGCTGGCGCTTCTGGGCCTGCGGGCGTTGCAGCGCCTCGATGACAACGACCAGCCGGAAAACACTTCGATCGCGCCAAAGGATCTGGACAGGATTCTTGCCCGCGAGGACCTCGCCGCCCAAAACCATCTGACGGCGATCTCGAC
>NZ_SADP02001335.1:0-281 GCF_004010375.2 Mesorhizobium sp. M2E.F.Ca.ET.209.01.1.1
CTCGTAGGAGCGCAAGCGCGCCGCGTGATCGAAGATCTGCGCCGTCACCATCAATTCGTCGGCGCCGGTGCGGCGGACGAAAGCGTCGATGCCCTGGCGCACCGTCTCCGGCGAACCGACGACGGCGCAGGACAGTGCCTGGGCAAGCATGGTTTTCGCCATCGGGTCGAGATCGCGGTCGTAATTTTCGACCGGCGGCGGCAATTGCCCGGGCCGGCCGCTGCGCAGGTTGACGAAGGCCTGCTGCAGCGAGCTGAACAAGAGCTTCGCCTCGGCATCCG
>NZ_SADP02001336.1:0-281 GCF_004010375.2 Mesorhizobium sp. M2E.F.Ca.ET.209.01.1.1
GTAAGATCCTATTTGCAACGGCAATTCAGGCAATTTGTGGCGCGGCTGCCGGTATGGCAGCGCAATCCGAGACTTAAGGACGCTGCTACGATGACTTTTGCGATGTTAAAAGAGGTCACAGGAACCGACCTGGCGGTATGCGCGACCAATATTTCGCAGCAGAAGAGTGTTATCTTTTCGGCATCCCAGACACCCCACTTTCCAGTCGTGGAGGCAGTTGGAATGTCTGCCTGTTTTCCAGTTGTCTTCAAGCACATATATGTCGATGCTCCATGGTACGA
>NZ_SADP02001337.1:0-281 GCF_004010375.2 Mesorhizobium sp. M2E.F.Ca.ET.209.01.1.1
GTTATCCGCAGGGTTTATGCCGCCGCCGTTGCGCGCGTAAGCCTGGGTCAAATCGTAGTTGTTGTCGGCATGTCGCAGGGACAACTTGGTTTTCCAACCGTCGCCCAACTGATGCTCGAGCTCGGTGAAAACAGCGGTGCTCCAGAAGTAGTCACGGTTCCAGTCTTCACCGTAGAAATTCTTGCGCGATACATTCGGCAGCGACATCGCGGCCTCACCGGCTGCGTTGGTGTAGCGATAGGCCGGCAGGGAGCGCTGGGCGCCACGGATGTCGGTATTCT
>NZ_SADP02001338.1:0-281 GCF_004010375.2 Mesorhizobium sp. M2E.F.Ca.ET.209.01.1.1
ACACAATCCCGCATTTTTCAGCTTGACGGGCAAAGTTGTCCGCATTTATGGTCAATTTCACCTTGATTGTGTGACCATACAAGTCGGGCGGCGCGCTGTTTCGGCGGGCCCGCACCGGGAGGACGAGGCATGGATCGCAAGCCGCATGACGAATCGCTAATCGGCAGCCGGGACTGCGAGCGATGAGCGCCAGCCAGGCCTTCGCGCCGACCGGCGGAGCAACGGCTGCGGGCCCAGCGCAGGCGAGAGCCGGCCAGGGCTTCGTCGAATTCGCCGACGTC
>NZ_SADP02001339.1:0-281 GCF_004010375.2 Mesorhizobium sp. M2E.F.Ca.ET.209.01.1.1
GTCGCAGGTTCTTGCTGCGAAAACAGGAGATTTCAAAGGCTACAGCCATTTCTTCCACTTGAAGAACGCGATCAAACCGGCGGCGACCAGAGCCATGAAAACCAGCGACAGAGGATAGCCGTAATAGGCTTTCAGTTCTGGCATGTTCCAGGGTGAGCTTCCCGGATCGAAATTCATGCCCCAGACGCCGACCAGGAATGTCAGTGGCATGAAGATCACCGAAACGATCGTCAGATAGGAGATGACGTCGTTGGTGCGGGCCTGGGTCAGCGAGACGTGCA
>NZ_SADP02001340.1:0-281 GCF_004010375.2 Mesorhizobium sp. M2E.F.Ca.ET.209.01.1.1
GCCGGGCCAAATCGTCGGCGCGGTGCTTTTCGAATACACGCCGCTGCTGCGCGCCGCGCAGGACCGCACCAACGCCATGCTCTGGCTTGTCGGCCTTTGCACCGCGGCAGCCATGCTGATCGCCGCCTTTTCCGCCGTCCTGTTGCTCAATCGTTTCGGCGCCGGCCTCTCAAGCCTCAACCGGGGCATCGGCTCGTTGACGCGCGGCGATGCCGGAGCCCGCATCGGGCTGGTGTCCAGGGATGAGTTCGGACAGTTGGCGCAGGGGTTCGATAGCATGG
>NZ_SADP02001341.1:0-281 GCF_004010375.2 Mesorhizobium sp. M2E.F.Ca.ET.209.01.1.1
GCATCGGAAGCTCTGAAAATGACCGGTGCCGACAGCAATGTCTGGACGAATGTGGTGATCCCACGCGCGATCCTCCTGCGTGCCTTCCCGCAGATCGATGACAGGCTGGGGTTGAAGATCGGCGCCGACAGCGAAGCCCTCGATCTTCTCAAACGCTATTGCCTGCTTCTTGAAAGCGGCAGCCCGCTTGCCTCGGCGGATCTGATCACGCACGCGACGGACACGATCGTGGATCTGATCGGCCTGGCGACCGGCGCGAAAGGTCGGGCTGCCGAACTGGC
>NZ_SADP02000132.1:0-510 GCF_004010375.2 Mesorhizobium sp. M2E.F.Ca.ET.209.01.1.1
TCTCGCTGGCGTCGCCGCCATCCGGCGACATAAAGAGCAGGCAGCGATCGAAATCCGGATAGAGCCGGCTGGCGCCGCCGAACACCCACTTCACGCCTTCTTTCGCCGACAGCTGATCGAAGTCGATGATCGTTTCCCAATCCGGCCTGTCGGTCTTGTAGGATGAGACCGACGTCCGCCGCCACAGGCCGAGCGCATTGGTCTTGTCCTGCCAGAAATTATAGACGTAACCGGCAAGTGCGGCCCCGACCGGCATGTTGTCTTCGGCCGTCATCAGGTCGAGGGCGGTCTCGAACGTCGCCTGATAGGACGGATCGCCCTGCAGTTCGGCGACCGTCAACGCATTCTGGCGATGGACCCAGTCGAGCGCTTCCTTGCCGTTGCGATCCTCCAGCCAAAGGAAATTGTCTTCGGCCTTGTCGGCCAGGTCAGGCTGCGCTTGTGCGTTCGATTGGGTCATGCGGTCTCCGGAATTTGTCACGCTCGGTGCCACAAACATTGTCATGGCGC
>NZ_SADP02001342.1:0-281 GCF_004010375.2 Mesorhizobium sp. M2E.F.Ca.ET.209.01.1.1
CAATCCTTGCCCAGCCATTCATGGAAGGAGATCGGACCTTCCGTGGTGTCGGCCGTGAAGTCGGGGGCGATGTCTGCGATACGGAGTGACATTTGTTGCGTTCCTTTCCGGTTGGAATTCGATTGCGGCGCTAAATTAGGAAATCTATGTTCCGCCAGCGTTCCCCAGCGTTCCCTGCCTGGAGACGGATCTTGCTGATGGTGCTTCAATGCGGGTTTCGATCCATCTGCTCGGTCGCTTCGCCGTCAGCGTCGATGACCGGCCGATCCCTGCGGCCGATT
>NZ_SADP02001343.1:0-281 GCF_004010375.2 Mesorhizobium sp. M2E.F.Ca.ET.209.01.1.1
AAGCTCTTTTGTAACAGAGAGGAGACGTCGGCGCGCAGATACCATCCGGAGCCGACCTCGAACGGCACATAGTCCGGCGCCTGGTCGACATAGACCGGAGGATCGTAATCGGCGGCGAGTGCCGATGTCAGTGGCAAGAGGCCAAATCCGGCAAGCGCCAACGCAATACGCGATATGAGTGTCATGGTCCCCGACTCCCAATTTGGCGACACCTGCGATCACGCAGGCAGCCATCGTTTCAAGGAGCATTGTTAACCATAGTGGTTAAGTGCCGGTTAAGG
>NZ_SADP02001344.1:0-281 GCF_004010375.2 Mesorhizobium sp. M2E.F.Ca.ET.209.01.1.1
GCCGCGTCAGCGGCCGGGCCGCAACGTCCATCGCTACGCGGCCGTCCGCCGGCCGCCTGGCCCGCCGGTAGCCGCTGAAAGGCGAACCGCGTCCAGTCCATGGCCGAGCCTCGACAGGCGCGGCTCCCTCACGGGCGGGTGATCCTATAGACCAGCAGCGTGTCCGAATCCACAAGCTTGGTTGCGGTCTTGTCGAGGTAGTCGATCACCCCGTCATGATGTTCGACGAACAGACGGTCCCGTTTGTCGGCGGCGTTCTTGGCGGTGCCGAAATAATCCGC
>NZ_SADP02001345.1:0-281 GCF_004010375.2 Mesorhizobium sp. M2E.F.Ca.ET.209.01.1.1
GTCCGCTTGGCCTTCCAGCCAATTCGGAAGCCAAACCCCGAACGCCGCTTGACCCGAATTTCATCAGTCTGCTTTGCTGTTGGACGATCGCTGCTACTTATTGCAGTGAGCCCGGCTGTCAACAGCAAAAAATATTGGAAATCCGCACCTTTCCTAATATCCCCACACCGCCAGTTCGTTGCCGGCCGGATCGAGGAAATGAAACCGTCTGCCGCCGGGAAAGGCAAAGATCGGCTTGACGACGGTCCCCCCGGCGCTCTCGACCGCCTCCAGCGTTTCTT
>NZ_SADP02001346.1:0-281 GCF_004010375.2 Mesorhizobium sp. M2E.F.Ca.ET.209.01.1.1
AGATGATCGCCCGGGATGCCGCCAGCGATTACCTTCTCGACGATGGCGCGCACTTCCGAGGGCTGCGTGCCGCCATTGGTGTCGCACAACACCACCCAGCGCGCGCCGGCATCGTAGGCGGTCCTGGCGCAGGCCAGAGCGTAGTCCGGATTGGCCTTGAAACCGTCGAAGAAATTCTCGCAGTCGACCATGGCCTCGTTGCCGGCCGCGACCGCCGTCTCGACCGTGACCTTGATCGATTCCAGGTTCTCCTCGTTGGTGCAGCCGATCGCGACGCGGAC
>NZ_SADP02001347.1:0-280 GCF_004010375.2 Mesorhizobium sp. M2E.F.Ca.ET.209.01.1.1
GTCGACTTGAACGACAGCGGGCGCCGCAGCGATGCGGCGCCCTTTTTGTTTGCGTGTATCGCTCAAGCCACCGTCGAGGTGCCGAACTTCTTGATGCCGGCGACCGACATCGAGACGAACTGGTCGAGGATGGTGAAGAAGATGTCCAGGCTGAAGCCGAACAGGAAAGCGAAGGTGAACAGGCTGAAGCCTATGCCGGTGACCTCGCCGCCGAGCTTGGTGCCCGGCGCCATGAACCAGGCCAGGATCATGCCGGCCAGCGCGCCGAGCGCGATGCGGT
>NZ_SADP02001348.1:0-280 GCF_004010375.2 Mesorhizobium sp. M2E.F.Ca.ET.209.01.1.1
CGCCGCGTGGGTGCAATGTCAGCAGCACCTTGGCGTCGGGGTAGGCCACCATCAGTTCGCGCCACACGCAGCAGCCGGGATTGTCGACCGTGGCGGTGTAGTTGGCGAACACCTTGTCCCAATCCTGCTGCGAACCGGGCGGGCTGTTGGCCACCTTGCGCCAGAAATCGAGATGGCCGGTGTTGGCCTTGTTCATGATCACTTCCTGCATGTGGTAGCAGGGCAGGCCAAGCTTGTTCAGCGCGGCAAAGGTCGACCATGTAGATCGGAAGAGCGTCGT
>NZ_SADP02001349.1:0-280 GCF_004010375.2 Mesorhizobium sp. M2E.F.Ca.ET.209.01.1.1
GTTCTGTGGGCCTTCCAGGCGGTCTATACCGTGCAGCCCGACGAGGTCGCGGTCGAACTGCGCTTCGGCAAGCCGAAGGCCGAGCTTTCCCAGCCAGGCCTGCACTTCCACTGGTGGCCGCTCGAGACCGTCGAGACGGCCAAGATTTCAGAGCAGCTCGTCGACATTGGCGGCGGCAACACCAGCGGCAACGGCCTGATGCTGTCGGGCGACCAGAACATCGTCAATGTGCAGTTTTCGGTGGCCTACCAGGTCTCCGACCCGCGCGCCTACCTGTTCG
>NZ_SADP02001350.1:0-280 GCF_004010375.2 Mesorhizobium sp. M2E.F.Ca.ET.209.01.1.1
GCCGACGCTTGCCTCTTCTTCTACGAATGCCGGGAGTGCGGGACGTTGCTTCGACCGAAGACGGGAGATTGCTGCGTGTTCTGCTCCTATGGAGACGTTCCGTGCCCGCCGATTCAGGAGGCCCGCGCGGGACGACAGTCCGCGTGTTGCGGCGACAGAGATCGTCACGGCTAGCGAAATCGCGCCGGATCGTGAGGCTCGCCCCGAATCCACGAGCCTGGTCCGATCGGGCTTGACCTTCCAGCTACTGGAACCCTTAGGTTCGGTCGCGAAGTCTTCC
>NZ_SADP02001351.1:0-280 GCF_004010375.2 Mesorhizobium sp. M2E.F.Ca.ET.209.01.1.1
CTATGGCCATGACAGCATCGTCGAGGCGGCTGCCCGGCAAATGCGCGAGCTTCCTTACGCCACCGCCTATTTCGACCTCGGCTCGGAGCCGGCCATCCGGCTCGCTTCGGAACTGGCCGAGCGCGCGCCGGGCGATCTCAATCACGTCTATTTCACGCTCGGCGGATCGGACGCTGTGGACAGCACGATCCGTTTCGTCCGCTACTACTGGGATGCCAAGGGCGAGCCGCAGCGCGACCAGTTCATTTCGATCGAGCAGGGCTATCACGGATCATCGGTG
>NZ_SADP02000133.1:0-509 GCF_004010375.2 Mesorhizobium sp. M2E.F.Ca.ET.209.01.1.1
GATGATGCTTCTCTCGCGAGACGCCCAGCGCGCGACGATCGATCTCGACGAGTTTTTCCATCGTCGCGGCGCTGTCGTCGATTTCGACGGCGCGCAACGGCGGCTCCGGCAACGCCTTCATCACCCGTTCGCGCGCGGCACCGAGAAGGTAGACCGGCGTTTTGGGAAACAGGCCGTGCCGCATGTAAAGCCCCTGCGAGACAGGGTTGAAGGTAAAGGTGATAAGCGCTTTGTCGGCGGCGCCCGATTTGCGGGCGTGTTCCACGGTTCGTTCCAGCAGCGCATTGCCGATGCCGTGGCCCTGCCGGGCCGGATCGACGAACAGCTGGGCGAGGAACCATAGATCGTCGCAGGCCCAGCTCCAGGCGAAGCCCAGGATATCGCCGCCGTCTTCCGCGACCCACAGGCCATCGGGGTCGTCCTTGAGCGAAAACAGCTGGAAGTTGGGAGGGCTTGCCGCCGCCATCGGGCCAAAGCCATGCCGAACGGTGAGTTCGTTGATGCTGTCG
>NZ_SADP02001352.1:0-280 GCF_004010375.2 Mesorhizobium sp. M2E.F.Ca.ET.209.01.1.1
GGCTCGCTGCCTGGCGATCAATCGCCCCGCTCAGCTTCCGCCGGTTGGAGACTAGCGGTGGACGGATGCCGGCCCTCGACGTTGCCAGGGCTGAACTCGTCCGCGAACGGCGCTAGCGCCGCCTCCAGCGTCTCGCGGCCAGCCAGCTCCCAGCTTCTCGGCACGAATTCTCCAGCCTTCGCCTCATATGAAGCGCGAGCCTCCGGCGAGGTGATCCAACTGCGCATGGCGTTTTCCCATCCCTCGACATCGAGCGGATCAAGGCAGAGCCCGAACGGGC
>NZ_SADP02001353.1:0-280 GCF_004010375.2 Mesorhizobium sp. M2E.F.Ca.ET.209.01.1.1
CTCTTCCGATCTCAAGGAATCCGGCATCTTCTTCGACGACCGCAAGATGCATGTGCTCGATCATATTGGAAAGCATTTCTCCGTCCGCGGACCGCTCAGCGTCCGCCGTTCGCCCCAGGGTCGGCCGATCCTTGTGCAGGCAGGCGTATCGGAGCCCGGGCAGCAGATCGCGGCCCAGTATTGTGACATGGTCTTTATGGCCAAGAATGACCTGAAGTCCGCCCAGGACTATTATTCGTCGGTCAAGAATCGGCTCGACGGCTTCGGCAGGAAGAAGACG
>NZ_SADP02001354.1:0-280 GCF_004010375.2 Mesorhizobium sp. M2E.F.Ca.ET.209.01.1.1
GACGTCCGTCATCGTGCACATCCCCAGTGCTCCTTATGCTACCCCTACGATCCAGCAATACCTAGAGGGGAAAGCCGTGAGCCTGCTGCCTTTTCAGCAAAGACTGCCTGGGCCCTAACCCGAACGTTGGCTTGAACCAGAATGCCCAAAGCGGCCAATCCGCTACCCGCAATCGGCGGATGGGCCGCAATTTGAGGACAAGGACTCTCTAGCACTGGCCTTGCCGGGCAATTGGCGCGTCCTCAGGCCCGCTGCGCCTGGCATCCGAGCGGTATGTTAT
>NZ_SADP02001355.1:0-280 GCF_004010375.2 Mesorhizobium sp. M2E.F.Ca.ET.209.01.1.1
CTTTCCGCCCGGAATTGCGACAAGAACAAATAGATGGGAGCGGTTGGCCGTTTCCCTGAAAAGGTGAACCGCTCTAACGCGGCAGGACGCTCGATCCCATCAGCGCTTCGTCGATGGAGCGCGCCGCCTGGCGGCCCTCGCGGATCGCCCACACCACCAGCGACTGGCCGCGGCGAACGTCACCCGCCACATAGAGCTTGTCGACGCTGGTCTTGTAGTCGCGGTCGTTGGCCTCGACATTCCTGGAGCGGCGGCTGTCGGTGACGACCTTTATCTCGCC
>NZ_SADP02001356.1:0-280 GCF_004010375.2 Mesorhizobium sp. M2E.F.Ca.ET.209.01.1.1
GCTGGCCACAACGACGGCCCTTTCTTGGCAACGCTGATGATTGGCGAAACCGGCAGGACAGCGCCCCTCTCCCCGTCACTATACGGGGAGAGGGGTCGGCAGGCAGGTGAGGGGCGGCGCGACGGTTGAAAATGGGAATGAGGCAGTCGCCTGAGGAGTTCGTTCCCTGCTCAAAGGCTTACCCGTTGACGCCGCCTTTCGAATGCACTATTGAACAGGACTATACAGGTTCACTGAACAGGTATCGATATGGCCCGTCGCGCGACGCAGATCACCCCCG
>NZ_SADP02001357.1:0-280 GCF_004010375.2 Mesorhizobium sp. M2E.F.Ca.ET.209.01.1.1
AAGCGGTTGAGCTCGATCGCCTGCCGCTGGCCGCCCGAGAGATGCTCGACCTTGGTGCGTAGCGAGGGAATGCGCGTGCCGGCATTGGCCAGCGCCTTGCCGACCACCGCCTCCATGGCGCGCTCGTCGAGGACCGGAACGCCCAGCACCTTGCGTGTGATCTCGCGGCCCATGAAGAAGTTGGCGACCACATCGACATTGGTGCAGAGCGAGAGGTCCTGGTAGACGGTCTCGATGCCGGCGGCCTTGGCCTCGGCCGGAGATCTGGCGAGGAATTCCT
>NZ_SADP02001358.1:0-280 GCF_004010375.2 Mesorhizobium sp. M2E.F.Ca.ET.209.01.1.1
CTCTGATTGCCATCGACGGCAGCGCGCATTCCGGGCTCGAGCCGCTGGATGTGCAGGGCCTAGTGCGCGATGTCGGCAATTCCGGCCATGTCGAGCAGAGAATGGCGCAGGACGCCTTCATCGGCCACATCCATATGCGCGCCCGCGCACCGGAGATGCTGATGAAATTCTATCTCGGCGTACTCGGCTTCCGGCCGCATATCCAGTCCAGGACCTTCGGCATGTTCGACTGCGGCACCGAACGCCGCCCGCATATGGTGGCCTTCAACATCTGGGCGCG
>NZ_SADP02001359.1:0-280 GCF_004010375.2 Mesorhizobium sp. M2E.F.Ca.ET.209.01.1.1
CACGACACCCGCATCTACTTCCCCAATCTCCTGCCATCCTTCCTGCTGCTCGCCGCGCCGCTGATGTTACTGTGGGCAGCGGCGAGCCCTGGCGGGCATCGCACGGCGCTGCAGGCCATTCCCGGAGACAAGTCATGAGCTCGCTGTCCAGCCTAGCGCGCATTCTTCTGTCGCTCGGTCTGCCGGCCGGCCTGCTCGATCGCGGACCGGCGCTGCACGGCACGAAATTCCTTGCGAAGGCTGCGCTCAAAGCGCGCTTCGGCGGCCGGCCGTTCCAGAT
>NZ_SADP02001360.1:0-280 GCF_004010375.2 Mesorhizobium sp. M2E.F.Ca.ET.209.01.1.1
ACTCGCTTCCCCTCGCAAGATGAGCCGTGATCGCCGCCGCCAGCGTGCAGCCGGTGCCGTGATCGTTCTTCGTCTCTACGCGTGCAGCGGAAAGCGCCTGCATGGTGCCATCTGCAAACAGATAGTCCGTGCTGTCAGGCCCCTCACCATGACCGCCCTTGATTGGCACCGCTTTCGCGCCCGCTTTCAGGATCGCCTCGGCCTGATGATTGATGTCCGTTTTCGTATCCGCTATCGGCGTGCCGGTTAAAAGCGCCGCTTCCGGCAGGTTCGGCGTAAC
>NZ_SADP02001361.1:0-280 GCF_004010375.2 Mesorhizobium sp. M2E.F.Ca.ET.209.01.1.1
AGCGCCTTGAGGTGCTCGACCTCGCTCACCGTGGCGCCCGGCGGCTTCTCCAAGAAAACATGCTTCTTCGCCTCCAGCGCGGTGCGCGCGGCGTCGTAGCGGAATTGCGGCGGCATGCAGAGCGAGACCGCCTCCAGACCAGCTTCAGCCGCAAGCATCGCCTCGATGCTGGGGTAGTTTGGAATGCCGTCGACCTTGCCATGGCGGCTGGCCGCTGCGGCAAGCTGATAATCGCCATCCTTGGCGACCGCCGGAAGGTGTTGGTCGCGGACGATCTTTC
>NZ_SADP02000134.1:0-509 GCF_004010375.2 Mesorhizobium sp. M2E.F.Ca.ET.209.01.1.1
CCTTGCCGTTCCCTTCCCGCAATTCCGTCTCGTAAAGCTCGAACGGAAACTCTTCGTAGCGTCCGGAAACTACATCGTCGAAGGACTGCCGGTTGAAAGGCCCGACCGTCTCGCGCGGCAGCCGGTCGAAGGAGTTCGGCCTTCCGCCGTGCTGGTAGTGCACATCGCGGATAAAACCGAAAATGATGGGCAGCAGCGTGTCGCGGAACGATTGCTGCAGCCGCGTCGCCGGTTTCATGGCCTGGAAATAGAGCAGGACCGAAGCGGCGAAGCCTATGACATAGAGAAACACATGCGGCGTCGAGAACCATTGCTCGTGGGGATCGGCGACCTTGTTGAACAGCCAGGCAATGAGCGCGACGAAAACGACCACCAGGCCAACGAACAATGGGACGCGCCACTTGACCCTGCGGGCGACCGAGGCCCTTGTCGCTTCGTATGTCCCGATGTCCTTCTTGATGGCCGCGATAGCTGCCGCGCCCGGCATGAAATCCGCTGCTTCCATCGCC
>NZ_SADP02001362.1:0-280 GCF_004010375.2 Mesorhizobium sp. M2E.F.Ca.ET.209.01.1.1
CATTTAGGCCGTGGCCATCAGCTTTGGCAGCCGGACCAGGTTGTAGGCGGCGACGGCCTAAATGCGCCCGCAATCCACCTCAAACCGGCCGATCGCGGCAAAACCAGCCGAAAGAGCCGCTAAAATGACCCTCGCATAAGCCGATCTCGCATCAACCAAACGCAAAACGGCCCCACGGCTCCGGTTTTTCCGCAGCCTGCTAAAGCGCATGGAGCGAATCCGAAGGATCGCGACGCGCTTTAGGGCAATTCCAGGAACGCGGCTTTCAGCCCGTCACGCG
>NZ_SADP02001363.1:0-280 GCF_004010375.2 Mesorhizobium sp. M2E.F.Ca.ET.209.01.1.1
AGGAATGCACGCCGCGCCGCATGCGCATC
The DNA here is from genome assembly GCF_004010375.2 of Mesorhizobium sp. M2E.F.Ca.ET.209.01.1.1. Taxonomy (NCBI): domain Bacteria; kingdom Pseudomonadati; phylum Pseudomonadota; class Alphaproteobacteria; order Hyphomicrobiales; family Phyllobacteriaceae; genus Mesorhizobium; species Mesorhizobium sp. M2E.F.Ca.ET.209.01.1.1. Next base: position 30 of record NZ_SADP02001363.1, read on the forward strand.
GAAAACTCTAATGTCGCCAGCAGCGGCATGAAGAAATAGGCCGTGCCGATAGCGAAGACGACCCAGGCCCAGAATTTGCCCGACTTCATTTCAGCCACCTCTCGGAACGGGTCCGGAACCAGATGTAGAAGACATTCGCCAGCCCGGTGATGACAATCATGCCGAAGGCAATCGCATAGCCGAGTTGCTGATTGTGCAGCACGTCGCCGTTGATCTGCGAGTAGAGCTTGATGGGAACGATGTTGAGCTGC
>NZ_SADP02001364.1:0-280 GCF_004010375.2 Mesorhizobium sp. M2E.F.Ca.ET.209.01.1.1
AAGCACCTAAGGAATAAAAATCCGGACGTGGCATCCGATCAGTGCAAGGGCTCGGTCGACGGGAACGTCAAGAAGTTCCGCAGACTGCCGACCGTCAATGGTGAGCCGGCCGACAATGGGCCGAGTATGCAGAAGCGGCTCAGGAGGAACAATCCGGACGTCTTCTCCGGCGAGAATCAGGGTGCCGCCGGCGGGAACGACGGGGGCAGGAAGTTCCGCAAGCCGCAGAACGAGGAAGGTTCCGCCGGCCCCGAAGTCAACGTCCAGCGCAACTTCAAGG
>NZ_SADP02001365.1:0-280 GCF_004010375.2 Mesorhizobium sp. M2E.F.Ca.ET.209.01.1.1
TGGCGAGCGAACGTCAACGCTGCTGCCTTCACTAACTGACGTTCCCGCCGCATGACCAAACATCGGTTTTGCCATCGTGTTCCGTCGGCGTTCTCGGCCTGCGAAAGCCTGTGACGACTTTCTAATCAAACATGGGAGGGGGAAATGCGGGGCGCGTGGGCTTTGGGCGTGTTTCTGGCCGTTGCCGGAGTCAGTCACAGCTTCGCTGGCGGCGAGGTTCATGATCTTTGCAGGAGCGCCAGCGCGAGCTTGGATCAGCGGATCGATGCATGTACTCGCA
>NZ_SADP02001366.1:0-280 GCF_004010375.2 Mesorhizobium sp. M2E.F.Ca.ET.209.01.1.1
ACGATAACCAGAAAGAAACCTTTCTAAAAACGAGGATTTCTGCAAAATAGATAAGTCCAGCTTATCTAATTGGATCGTCATGGTCGCCCTTCCCTCCTTACGCGGACTTCAGGCCTTCGAAGCGGCGGCGCGCACAGGCAGCTTTGCGGCCGCCGCCGAGGAATTGTCGGTTTCGGCAGCGGCCGTCAGCCAGCTCATCCGCACCGTCGAGGAGCAGATGGGGCGAAAACTGTTCCACCGGGTCAACCGGCGCGCGGTGCTGACCGAGGCCGGGGTGGAG
>NZ_SADP02001367.1:0-280 GCF_004010375.2 Mesorhizobium sp. M2E.F.Ca.ET.209.01.1.1
GAGGAACATCCCGCCGACGATCCGGTCGAGGCGCGCAAGGCGGTGATGAGCGAGTACGCCGCCTTCGGCCTCGGCAACCCCAACGAATCCCGCACCGTTTTCATGACCGAGAAGACCAAGCTGCCGGAAGGCCGCAGCTACGAGGACATGGAAGAGGGCAACCCGGCCATGAAGGTGCTGATCAAGCGGGTGGAGGCCTGCGTGGCCGCCGGCAAGCTCAAGGGCGACCCGCGCGCGATCGCCACCATGCTGTGGACCGTCGGCCATGTCCCGATCTCAC
>NZ_SADP02001368.1:0-279 GCF_004010375.2 Mesorhizobium sp. M2E.F.Ca.ET.209.01.1.1
CGAAAATGTCTCGCCGGTCAACAGCAGCTCCAGCGCGCGCTTGCGGCCGGCAAGCCGCGGCAGGCGCTGCGTGCCGCCGAAAGTCGGCGGCATGGCAAGCTTGATCTCCGGCTTGGCAAACAAGGCGCGGTCGCTGGCGACGGCCAGCGGCACCGCCTCCGTGATCTCGCAGCCGCCGCCAAAGGCGAGGCCGTTGACGGCGGCGATCACCGGCTTGCGGAACGCTTCCAGCCTCGCCGTCAGACGCTGGCCGCGCATGACGAAATCGCGCAGCGCGGC
>NZ_SADP02001369.1:0-279 GCF_004010375.2 Mesorhizobium sp. M2E.F.Ca.ET.209.01.1.1
GCCACGGGGTGCCCCGAATAGGTGTAGCCATGGTTGAACTCGCCGCCCTTCTCGACCAGCGCCGAGGCAATGCGATCGCCCACCAGCAGCGCCGAGAGCGGCTGATAGCCCGATGTCAGCGCCTTGGCCGTGGTGATGGTGTCCGGTTCGATGCCGAAGGTCTGGGCCGCGAACCACTCGCCTGTGCGGCCATAGCCGGTGATGACCTCGTCCAGCATCAACAGCACATCGTATTTGCGGCAGATGCGCTGCACTTCGGGCCAGTAGCTTGCCGGCGGG
>NZ_SADP02001370.1:0-279 GCF_004010375.2 Mesorhizobium sp. M2E.F.Ca.ET.209.01.1.1
TCGTCGGCAATGGCAGCGTGCTCGGCATTCCGATGTCGGTCGTCATCTTTGGCGCCGTGGCGGCTCTGATGGGGCTCTTCCTGCGCAGGACGCGCTTCGGCCGGCTGGTCTATGCGACCGGCGACAATCCGAACGCGGCCCGCACCACCGGCCTGCCGACGCGCCCGATCATCGTCACGCAATATGTCATCAGCGCGCTGATCGCGTTTACCGCCGGCATCATCATGACCGGTCTCGTCACCGGCATCGACACGCGCCTCTACAATTCAAGCCTGATCT
>NZ_SADP02001371.1:0-279 GCF_004010375.2 Mesorhizobium sp. M2E.F.Ca.ET.209.01.1.1
CCGGAAAGCTCCCAGATGCGCTTGTCGCCGGCATCGCCGAGTTTGACCAGCGACAGCAGCTCGTCGGCGCGCCGCGCCCTTTTGTCAGCGGACACGCCACGCAGCCGAAGCGCGAAGGCGACATTTTCCCGCGCCGTCAGCCAGGGAAACAGCGCGTCGTTTTGGAAGACCACGGCGCGATCGGAGCCAGGCCCGGTGATCGGCCGGCCGTCCACCGTTGCCAGGCCGCCCGAGGGCTCGACCAGGCCGGCGGCGACGTTGAGCAGCGAGGTCTTGCCG
>NZ_SADP02000135.1:0-509 GCF_004010375.2 Mesorhizobium sp. M2E.F.Ca.ET.209.01.1.1
GAGGTGGATGTGAGCACCATACCGACCCTGCATGCGGCCGAGTCTGGAACAAATCACCGGCCTTCTGAGCCGGTGGTCGCAGGTTCGAATGCCGCCGGGGCCGCCGGCCTTCGACATCACTGGCCGCTGCTGAAACTCTGGGAGACGTTGATCCCGTCGGCCTCGATGGTCAGTGTTTCGTCTAACTCCGAATCCTTTGATTCGACGGAGCGTGTAAAGCCAACGAGACGGGCTCCGGGGTCGCCCGGGCGCGACGGCTTCTCATTCAGATTGTTGATGAAATTAAAGGAGTTGGTCGCAATCCAAAACTGTTTGTCCGGACGGACATTTCCCCACATGTTTATGTTCTTGACGTGTTTGCTGACTTTATATTGGTTGGTTTCCGCATAGTACCAGAAGACGGACAAATGGAGTGCGCTATCGAATTGATCGCAGCCTCCATTTGGGGCCAGCACGAGCCAACCTCGGGAGATGTAGGACTCATCATAGCCGGGCTGGGCGTAGGCCAT
>NZ_SADP02001372.1:0-279 GCF_004010375.2 Mesorhizobium sp. M2E.F.Ca.ET.209.01.1.1
CGCCGTTTCCGGATCGAAGGAGAAAAGCAGCTTTTGGCCGATCCGGTCGAGCACGCTCATTCACCCTCCAGTGTCGGAAAGTCGTGGCCACCGGCGCCGAGCGGCAGCGGCTTTGCCCAGAGAACCGCACCGAGATCCAGCGGGGCGTAGAGATGCGGGAACAGGGCACCGCCGCGCGACACTTCGTATTTCAGCGCATCGCCCAGTTTGCTCCCGTCGATCGCGATCAGCAGCAGGTCCGTCTGGCCGGCGAAATGCTTGGCAGCGGTCTCGCGCGCC
>NZ_SADP02001373.1:0-279 GCF_004010375.2 Mesorhizobium sp. M2E.F.Ca.ET.209.01.1.1
TGCAGCGTCGCTGCGATAGCGGCTGGTCGAAGTCTGGTAGTACTGCGCGCGGATCGCCGCCATCGCCTCGATCAACGGTCCCCACGGCGCGGGAAAGCATTCTTCCGCCATCACCCGGTGCAGCATGCGCGTATGGCCGGCCAACTCGTCGTTGAGGAACTCAACCACAGGCATAGCCGGATAGCGCTGCAGAAGCAGGATCGCCGCGTTATCGCCGGCCGACCTGTCCTTGTCGCGTCCATGCAGATCGTTCTGCAGGCGCCCTATCACTGAGATGAG
>NZ_SADP02001374.1:0-279 GCF_004010375.2 Mesorhizobium sp. M2E.F.Ca.ET.209.01.1.1
GTCGCCGGCAAAGGCAAGGCCTTCGTCGACCAGCAGCACGACGTCACTGCTTCCGATGTTGAGCTGGCGCAGCGCGAGGGTTTCGAATCGGTCGAGCATCTGAAGCGCTACACGACGCTCGGCATGGCGACCGACCAGGGCAAGACCTCGAATGTCGCCGGCCTGGCCATCATGGCCGCAGTCACCGGCAAGTCGATCCCGGAGACGGGCACTACGATCTACCGGCCGCCCTATGTGCCGGTCGCCATCGGCGCCTTCGCCGGCCATCACCGCGACGAG
>NZ_SADP02001375.1:0-279 GCF_004010375.2 Mesorhizobium sp. M2E.F.Ca.ET.209.01.1.1
CCCAGCCAGCCAGCCAGCCGGAGACGCCGATCGCGCCAACACAGCCGGCAGAGCAACCGCAGCCGCCGGCAACCAAGCAGCCTGGAACCGACGTCGCCATCAATGTGCCAAAGCCGGCGCTTCCGTCACCGCAAGATGATGTGGCCAAGTTGAACGACCAACGCTCCTGGGTGCGCGATTTCAGTGGCGGCAGCTGTTTTTACGCGAATGTGACGTCGCGAGCCGGTGCCGCTCCCGCGATCGAGGGATTTGGAACCGCGGTGCCGCCCTTCGAGCAAC
>NZ_SADP02001376.1:0-279 GCF_004010375.2 Mesorhizobium sp. M2E.F.Ca.ET.209.01.1.1
TCGGCGGCGAGATGGAACAGGCAGTGGCCCCGCTGCGACAATGCAGGTACTCGTTTGCAAATCACAAAGCCGGAGGACGCGAACCGAACAGCGACCGGTTCTCGCCACGGCGTGTCGGGAAAATGCAACAGCCCCGCCGTCTGGCCGCTTTCCACCATGTCGCCCAAGTCGACCCAAGGTTCGAAAACCCCATTCTCCGGGCAATACAGATAGTCCTTGCCGGAAATGACCCGCATGATACGGCCGCCCGGCGCGCTGGCTGCGTTAGGCCATTTCAGG
>NZ_SADP02001377.1:0-279 GCF_004010375.2 Mesorhizobium sp. M2E.F.Ca.ET.209.01.1.1
TGGCGTAGGGGAATGGTACGGCAAGCTTGTTGCCGGCCTGGACGCGGCTACGCTTACGAAGTTTGCCCACGAGAATTTTCCGGAGGGCCGCCCTCTTTGTCCCTTTCTGCAAGCCGCCTATCCGGGGCAGATCTGCAATAAGGCAGGTGGGGTGTGCACCATACGGCAACACCGCTATCACACCGACAACTCGGTGACTGTTGCAGGTTCTCGCCTGATCACGATATGCCCCAATCGCTTTTGGGATCAGAACAAGATCTTCGGCTGGATTGGCCAGGA
>NZ_SADP02001378.1:0-279 GCF_004010375.2 Mesorhizobium sp. M2E.F.Ca.ET.209.01.1.1
GGCTCCATCAGCGCCGAGACCTGGTCGATGATCTTGCCGGTGATCGCCGCCGGCAGCATCAGCCACACGCAGCGCGGCTTGGTGAGCTTGCCGACGAATTCCGCCATCGAGGCCGCTCCAGACGCGCCGTCGCTCACCAGCGCCGCGACGCTGGCCGGGTTGATGTCGTAGACGACGCATTCGTGGTCGTCGCGCATCAGACGCCGCACCATGTTGGCGCCCATCCGGCCCAGTCCCATCATTCCGATCTGCATGGTTTCGTCCCTGTTTGCTGAAGAG
>NZ_SADP02001379.1:0-279 GCF_004010375.2 Mesorhizobium sp. M2E.F.Ca.ET.209.01.1.1
ATGGGCGCGATGATCTCGGCGAGTTCGGCGGGAGAATTGCTGCGTCCGCGCATCAACCTCGGCACCGCCAACGTCAAAACAATCAGCGGCGATCGCGGCGGCTACGTGATCGACTACGCCATCCGCGTGCTGAAGATGCGCCGCAGCGGCGGCTTTGTGCGCTTCAGCGGTGCGTGCGACTCGGCTTGCACGCTTTACCTGTCGATGCCCAAGAGCAAGGTGTGCATCACGCAGGGCGCATCGTTCGGTTTCCACTTGCCTTATGGCGCCGGCGCGCAG
>NZ_SADP02001380.1:0-279 GCF_004010375.2 Mesorhizobium sp. M2E.F.Ca.ET.209.01.1.1
ATAGAGCGTCAGGTCGGCAAGGTCCGGCGAAAAAGTGGCGGCAAGGTTGTCGCCGCCGGATTCGATGAAGATGATGTCGAGATCGGGGAATTTGCGGTTCAACTCGGCGATCGCCTGCAAATTGATCGAGGCGTCCTCGCGGATGGCGGTGTGCGGGCAGCCGCCGGTTTCGACGCCGACGATGCGGTCCTCCGGCAGCGCCTGCAGCCGGACCAGCATCATGGCGTCTTCCTAGGTTCAAATCTCGGTGGTCGCCGAACCATTAAAAAAAAGATGAAG
>NZ_SADP02001381.1:0-279 GCF_004010375.2 Mesorhizobium sp. M2E.F.Ca.ET.209.01.1.1
AGCTTGGTGTCTTCCTGCGTGTAGCCGAAGGATTGCTGGCGATCGAGCAGGGGCATCTTGATCTTCCTGTCGGAGGCCAGCCGCATCGCCGCCGACACGCACGACCTGTGGCTGCCGCCGATGCTCGCCACCCCGGTCATTTTCGCCGAGGCCGATGGCTTCAAGGTCACGCTCACCGTCATCCAGTTGCTGGACTGCGCGGGGGTCGTCACACTGGTGGCGCTGGCGGCCTGGCTGTTTTCCCACTCGAGCTTCGGCCGTGCCTGGCGGGCCGTCTCC
>NZ_SADP02000136.1:0-506 GCF_004010375.2 Mesorhizobium sp. M2E.F.Ca.ET.209.01.1.1
GCTCGTTTCCATCCTGTCGATCGACCGCGCCGAATTGCCCGTCGGCCCCTCGGTCGATCTCATCGCCGAGAGCGGCGCGATCAGCGTCGTGCTCGGCGCCAACGGCGCGGGCAAGACGACGCTGCTCGAAGGTCTGTCGGGGGTCATCCCGGTTGCCGGCGGCACCATCGCCATCGACGGCCGTGCACTGCAGAAGGCCCGGCCCGGCGCGCGCTCGCGCGAAGGGCTTGCCCATGTCGAGCAGGGTCGCACCGTGTTCCGGCAACTGACGACCGAAGAGAATTTGCGCGTCAGCCTGCATCCGGGCGCCGACATCGGCGAAGCCTATGCGCTGTTTCCCGAACTGGTGCAGCGCCGTACGGTGAAGGCGAGTCTGCTTTCGGGCGGCGAACAGCAGATGCTGGTGATTGCGCGCGCGCTTCTCACCCGGCCGAAGGTGCTGCTGATCGATGAGATGTCCGCCGGTCTCGCCCCGGTCATCGTCACGCGGCTGATGACGGCCGTGC
>NZ_SADP02001382.1:0-279 GCF_004010375.2 Mesorhizobium sp. M2E.F.Ca.ET.209.01.1.1
CAATAGTACTGGTACGACCACCCCGCCTCCTACCACAACCCCAACCGCGGATATGAAGGGCACCAGTGGCAACGATGTCCTACGCGCGTCCGACAGCGGCGCCCACACCATGGCTGGTTATGGCGGAAACGACGATTACTATGTCAACAATTCCGCCAGCAAGGTGATCGAGTCTGCTGGCCAGGGCCAAGACAGGGTGTGGGCTTCTGTAAGCTACGCGCTCTCGGCCGGCTCGTCGATTGAAGTCCTCGGAACTCAGAAGGACGCCGGCACAACGGC
>NZ_SADP02001383.1:0-279 GCF_004010375.2 Mesorhizobium sp. M2E.F.Ca.ET.209.01.1.1
AGCCACCCTCGGAGAGAATCAAGCCGGCGCGCCATGCCATTTCGTTGTAGACGCGATCGGACACATCAGGACGATAGGCCTTGTCCGGCAGCCTGGCCTCGGCGGGCACGCCGTGCATCGCTTTGCGGATGCGGTCGCTTTCGACTATGCGCGCACCGGGCGGCGCACCGATATGGGCGGCGAGCGCCTCGGCAATGGTCGTCTTGCCTGAACCACTGAGACCGCCGATGGCAACGAGCCTGGGCGGCGTTTGCTGCAGAAATGTTCGGGCCAGTTCGA
>NZ_SADP02001384.1:0-240 GCF_004010375.2 Mesorhizobium sp. M2E.F.Ca.ET.209.01.1.1
GCGCGTTGAAGAGGCTCGAAGGCATCATCTCCGTCTCGATCGTGCATCATTTCCTCGGCGCCAATGGCTGGACGTTTGTAGCCGAGGACGGCGCCACCGGCGACACTCTCTATAGCCTCGACTTCCTGCACCAGATCTACACCAGGGCGGATTCCTCCTATTCGGGCCGGGTGACGGTGCCGGTGCTGTGGGATAAAAAGGAACAGACCATCGTCTCCAACGAATCCTCCGAAATCATCC
>NZ_SADP02001385.1:0-279 GCF_004010375.2 Mesorhizobium sp. M2E.F.Ca.ET.209.01.1.1
TCCAGTCAAGCCTGCGACAGAAATCGCTCAATGTGTCTGGATTCTTGCGCATCACGGACGCCAAGAAATAGGCGTCGGCGATGTATGCGCGATAGTGCTGGCGGTACTGCGTCGCCAAAGTCGCGATATTGTTGCTCAGAGCGTCCACCGCGCCATTGATGGCACCTTGGTTGTTCACGAGGTCTTCAACTGGTGGACACCTGTCTTTTGGCTCGAGTTCAACGAGCTGCTTCCGTTCTGGTGAATTTTCTTCGGCACTCTCTGCGCACCTCCGGCATT
>NZ_SADP02001386.1:0-279 GCF_004010375.2 Mesorhizobium sp. M2E.F.Ca.ET.209.01.1.1
CTAGCCAGACGCCACAATTTTCGAAATCGAGAGGAAAATCGCCAGAGCCCATGGCCCAAGAAACAACGTTCTTTCAACAAGATCGATTTGGTACATATAGCGCTCAATTTCATTCGCGGCAAGGCAAACCCACGTAATATTTGCGGACGGTTCATTCCGGCTTTGCGGCGAGCGCTGCATATCTGGCTCGCGGTGGAACCTTCCCGCGGCGGTGAAGTTCATCTTGCGCAACAGGGCTTGGGGTTCCGATGCGCAATGGCTGACTATCTGAGACTGCCG
>NZ_SADP02001387.1:0-279 GCF_004010375.2 Mesorhizobium sp. M2E.F.Ca.ET.209.01.1.1
TTCGGCACCGGTCCAGGAACGCTCCGCCAGCTCTGAAAAGCAAACCAGGCCCCCGTCAGCATGGAGGGGAACGTGCCGAGAAACTTTATCACTTGTCGGCGAACCGCCTTTTTTGGGGAAAGGCCGACCCTGCGCCAATCGTACTCATCATGCACAACAAGCGACAGGGCACGCTTGCCGACTGATTGGCCCGACATCATCTCGATCACGAAAAGATAGATCGCCAGAACGGGCAATTCGAGAAAACCCAGATCCAAGGCCGCAGGCCGAAAGTTCCCC
>NZ_SADP02001388.1:0-279 GCF_004010375.2 Mesorhizobium sp. M2E.F.Ca.ET.209.01.1.1
ACCTGACCGCGCGAGGGCAGCAAACGGCCTGGGCCGCAGCCACCGACGCTCAAAAACAAGCCGCAATCATCGAAGCCACCAGCTTCCTTGATGCGGCTTTTTCGTGGATCGGTAAACTGGCCGACCGTGACCAGCCGCTTGGGTGGCCACGGGTGTGCGCCTACGACCGCGAAGGCCGTGTTCTTGAAGACACACCCCTTCCGGTGAAAAACGCTTGCTGCGAGCTGGCCAATCTCGCGCTCGGTGGCCGTCTCATGCCCATGTCGCTGTCGACTGGCG
>NZ_SADP02001389.1:0-279 GCF_004010375.2 Mesorhizobium sp. M2E.F.Ca.ET.209.01.1.1
GTTACCGTTTCCGCTGTTGCCGCCGCTATTGCCGCCACCGTTCCCGCCGTTTCCACCACCATTGCCGCCGCCGTTCCCGCCGCCATTGCCGCCTTTGCCGGCAAAGGCCTTGGTCGCAACGACACCATCGACGGAGAGGCTGAAAGGCGCGACAACCAGCACCAACGCAACCAGCGCTCGCAAGACCAGCTTGCAGCCCCTGCGCGATGCGCGCATCCCGCTCTCCCAACGCCAACCCTTCAGCCTCTCCGTCGATGGTGTCGTTGCGACCAAGGCCTT
>NZ_SADP02001390.1:0-279 GCF_004010375.2 Mesorhizobium sp. M2E.F.Ca.ET.209.01.1.1
TAGTATTCCAGCTGCAATTCGGGCGTGGCCGGCTTGCCGGTCAAAGCCCGCTGATACTCCTGCACCGCGCTCGCGCTCTGACCGCTTTGCGCGAGCCGCCGCGCGTCGTTCACGGTCTGATCGCGCAGGCTCGATTCGCCGAGCCGCCGGCCCAGGTCGTCCAGCCGCGGGTAGTCGGGTGCGACCGCCTTCAGGCGCGACAGGTACTGCTGCGCGCCCGCGCCGTCCTTGCGGTCCGCGAGCACGATGCCCATGCCGAACAGCGCGTCCGGCTGTTTC
>NZ_SADP02001391.1:0-279 GCF_004010375.2 Mesorhizobium sp. M2E.F.Ca.ET.209.01.1.1
CAGATCTCCTTCGGAATATGGATTGGCCGAATATGGGGCATCATGAGCAAGCAGGTTGAAATCTTTACCGATGGCGCCTGTTCCGGCAATCCCGGCCCCGGCGGCTGGGGCGCCATCCTGCGCTTCAACGGCGCCACCAAGGAACTCTCCGGCGGCGAGGCCGAGACGACCAACAACCGCATGGAGCTGCTGGCCGCCATCTCGGCGCTGGACGCGCTGAAGGAGCCTTGCGCAGTCGAGCTCCACACCGACAGCAAATACGTCATGGATGGCATTTCC
>NZ_SADP02000137.1:0-503 GCF_004010375.2 Mesorhizobium sp. M2E.F.Ca.ET.209.01.1.1
GTTCGACCCCGACAAGGCGAAGTTCCACTTCCAGAAGTCAGGCCTGCTCGGCCAGTCCATCCCTGTGATCGCCTCCGAAGCCGCCACCTCGTCGATCGACATGGCGGTGATCATCCAGGCCGCGGGCGCCGACATCGGCATGAAGCTCGACGTACAGCGCGTTCCGTCGGATGGGTACTGGGACAACTACTGGCTCAAGGCGCCTGTCCATTTCGGCAACATCAATCCGCGCCCGACGCCGGACATCCTGTTCTCGCTCCTCTACGCTTCCAACGCGCCCTGGAACGAGAGCCAGTACAAGTCCGAGAAGTTCGACAAGCTGCTCGTCGAGGCGCGCGGCTCGCTCGACCAGGCCAAGCGCAAGGAAATCTACGGCCAGATGCAGGGCATGATCGCCGAAGAGGCCGGCACCATCATCCCGGCCTATATTTCCAACGTCGATGCCCTCTCCAGCAAGGTGAAGGGTTTGGAAGCCAACCCGCTCGGTGGCATGATGGGCTACG